>JAKIYB010000007.1:0-5366 GCA_022708765.1 Armatimonadota bacterium
CGACGGGCGCGCCATAGAAAGCGTGCGCATCCCGGAGGAGGACCGCGTCACCGTCTGCATCTCTTCCATGGTGGGCTGCCCCTTCGGCTGCGGCTTTTGTGCCACCGGGCAGGCGGGGTTTGAGCGCAACCTGAGCGCCGCGGAGATCGTGGACCAGGTCTACCGCGTGCAGGACGATCTGCCCGACGGCCGGCAGGTGACGAACGTGGTCTACATGGGCATGGGCGAACCGCTGGCGAATTACGACGCCGTGGTGCGCTCCATCCGCCTGCTCAATCACCCGCTGGGACTCAACCTCGGCCAGCGGCGCATGACCCTTTCCACCGTAGGCATTGTGCCAGGCATCGAGCGCCTGGCGGACGAAGGCCTGCAGGTAGGACTGGCCATCTCGCTGCACGCCCCCACCCAGGCCGCCCGCGCGCGCATCGTGCCCATCGCGAAGAAGTATCCGCTGGAAGAGTTGCTGGCCGCCGCCCGCCGTTTCGTTCGCCGCACGGGCCGCAAGGTGACCTTTGAATATACCGTGGTGCCGGGCCAGAACGACGCCGACGCCGACGCCGATGCGCTGGCCGCCCTCGTGCGCGGCTTGCAGGCACTGGTGAACGTCATCCCGCTCAACCGCACCCCCGGCTTCAATACCGCGAAAGGCGCCGACCTCCGCGCCGCCGCTGACCGTTTCGCCCACGCACTGCGCGACCGCGGCGTGGAAGCCGCCCTGCGCAAATCGCGTGGCGCCGAGGTAGGGGGCGCGTGTGGACAATTGAAAGGCGCAGAAGGGCAGTAATGGGTATAACCCCTCTGGAGGACATTGCGATGGCGGACATGATCAACATTTACTCCGTCGAAGCCGGCGGGGAGATCACCGTGGAGAAGGTCCGGAAGTCCGACCTCGAATGGAAGGGGCAGCTCACCTCGGAACAATATGAGGTGGCGCGCAAGCACGGCACCGAGCCGGCATTCCAAAACGCCTTCTGGGACAACCATGCGAGTGGCATCTATCGCTGTGTCTGCTGCGGCACGGATTTATTCAGCAGCGAGGCGAAATACGAAAGCGGCACCGGCTGGCCGAGTTTTTATCAACCGATCGCCGAAGAGAACATCGCCACCAGTATGGATACCAGCTTCATGATGCAGCGCACCGAGGTAAAATGCGCCCGCTGCGATGCCCACCTCGGCCACGTCTTCGACGACGGCCCCGCGCCCACCGGCCTGCGCTACTGCATGAACTCCGCCGCCCTTACCTTCGTGCCGGAAGCGGCAATACGGAAAAGCGCGGCGTAGGCGATGAGGGTAATGTCGGATAACTGGGTTCATGTTGCATCCCTGGAGAGGGACGCCAGGCCGAAACTTGTCCCCGTTACCTTGGCGAAGGGGGATGGCCTCCGAGGGGGTATTTCAATGCCCCCATCTCCCGATCAACAAATTATTCATCCGCCATTTCCCCTACTCGCCCTTCGTCTTCGTCTCCACGAAATTCGCAATAGACTCCACGTCCAGGAAGTAGGCTAACCGGAACTCGCTCTCCTCGATGGTGAGGCCATAGACGGTTTCCAGGCCGACGATGAGCGAGAAAAGGGCGACGGAATCCACGCCGTAGGTGTCCATGAGCGGGGCGGTATCCTCGATCTCCTCCGGTGCGATGGGCAGGAACAACTGCTCGACGATCATTTGCTTGATTTCGCGTTTGGTTTCGGCGGATGCCATGGGTAACGAACTCCCCTCCAACGATAGATAATGGCTTTGACACCGTTCCCGGCGATTCTTCCCGCCGGGAACGGGGGATTTTCACTACTTGAGTTTCTCCAGTCGCGCGGCAATGGTCGCCACTGCAGGGTCATCCTTACCGAGCATCCCTTCAAACAGCGCCTTCGCCTCTGACAGCGCCTTCTTCGCCTTATCCGTCTCGCCGGTGACGGCGTAGGCGGTGCCCAGGTTGAGCAGCACGCGCCCGTACTGCGGGCTCCACGTCCCATACAACTCCGCGCGCTCGGCCAGCGCCACTTCCAGTGGCGCGACCACATCCGCCAGCACGTCTTTGGGTGAACCTTGTGCCGCCTGCAGTTCGCGGAAACGCAGGGCCGCCTGGGTGATGAAGAAGGGAGCCAATTCGCCGAAGACTATGTTCCCGGAAACACGGATATCTCGTCCGGATTGCAGCAATACCGGCTGCGCCGCCTCCGCCAGTTCCCGTCCCTTCGCCAGCAGCGGCTTGGCTTCGGCGAATTTTCCCTGCACAATCAGCGCCGACGCATAACTATTTATCGCCAGCGCGTTGTAGTAGTTGGTGTATTGCGCGTTATATTCACTTGTAGATCGTTTCTCGGCATCCCAGTGTTCTTTCACCGCTTTCAACAGCGGTTCAGCGGCGGCAAATGCCTCCCGTGCTGCCGCGTCAGGTTTTCGGGACATGATATCCAGTTCGACTCCGGACAAAGAGCGACCAGGACCTGGCAACGGCGCGGCAGCATGCATGATCGCTAACCCGCGATACAGCGGCAGGAGCGCCTGCGCCCAGATTATCGGGCGGTAGCCGGAGCCGGGATCACTCATCGAACGCTTGAGCTGCGCCTCTGCCTCGGGAATATCATTCTGCGATAACAAGCATTCCGCCAGCGCCACGAGCGTGGTATCCGGCACGTTTCCACGCGCTTGATATTGCTCCGCTACGCGCCGCAGCAGCTTTTCCGCCTCCGCCTCCCTGCCAAAATTCCGGTAGAAGCCCGCCCAGTTATTCATCGCATTACCGAGGGGATCTATCCGGACACCACCCCGTGACGGTTCCGGCGTTTTCTCAACGAATTTCAGCCACTCACGGTACGCCGTTTCAGCCTCCGTATATGCGCCTGCCTGGTGGTATGCCTGCGCGATTTGCCGATGAAAATCCTGCAGCATATAGTATCCATTGCTGTCGGTGAGCTTCGCTGCCGCGGTAAAGAGCCGATCAGTCTCTTCGCGCGCTTCCGGCATCTGTTTCGCGCGGATCAACGCGGTCGCCAACCCTACTCGCGCATACAGCGCGTAGCGCCCGCCGGGTTCCTTTGCCTCCTGCGCGGCGAGCAGGCGGCGGTAATACCGCACGGCGTCGTTAAAGCGCCGCAACGCACTGCTCAACGCGGCAAGCGACTGCAGGGAGGAGAGCATCTGCGGGTCATCCGGTTTCAACGCCTTCTCCTGAATCGCCAGTGCGCGCTCATAGTAGGGCAGCCCCAGTTCCGGTTTACGCGCCGCGTACCAATAGTAGGCGCCCATCGCCTGCTGCGCCTCCACCAGTTTCGCATCCTCGGGGCCGTAGGCTTTCTCCAGAACCGCCAGCGCGCGGGTCAGGGCGGTTTCGGCTTCCGGGAGGGTGCGCAGATTCTGATACAGGCTTGCCAGCCGCATTAACGGTTTCGCGAGATCGGGGCTTTCCTTGCCGCCCTTCTCGATGAGCGCGATGGCGGTCTGCAGCGCCGCTACTGCCTCGCGCGGATCGTTCTTCCGGCGGTAATATTCGCCCAATCCGGTGTAGCAGGGAGCCAAACGTGGGTCGCCCTCACCATAGGCTTTCGTACAGATGGCGAGTGCACGGTCGAACTGCGGTTTCGCGGCATCAAAATTTCCGAACGATAGGTAGTAATCGCCAATGGCGAGATACGTCGTGGCCAGTTTCGGGTCTGCAAGTCCCAACGCGCGGAGACGCCGCGCCAGCAGACTGCTAATGACCTGGTTCGCGTCGTCGGGGCGGCTGGTGCGGTCGTACGCCTGCGCCAGTGCCAGGCTGCACTCGTGAATGCGGTCATCATCCGCCGAGAACTTCTGTGCCAGTTCCACCGCTTTCGCATAGGCAGTGATCCTGGCTTCTTCCGATGCCGCTGTCCGCCCGGCGTCCATTGCCGCCTGCCAGGCGTCGTCCTGGGCAACAGTTGGAAGCGTGAGCAGCAATACGCCGCAGAGGCAGAGGAATACCCATCGCATATGCGTGACCTCCTGGTCGCAAAATATGGGGTCGTCCCGCGCGCCGGGACAGGAGCGGAATTATTATACCACATTCCTGGCGCTAATCTTATCCCACCCGGCGGTGGAACACCCACCACTCCAGGCAGAGCAGCGCCAGCGCGGCGAGCAGTATCCAGCGCCACAGCTCCTGCTCAGTGCGTACCGGACCGCTGACGACCTTCGCCGCGCGGCCAGCGAAGGTGAGGCTGTGCGGCAGCAGGTTGCTCTCACCGGCATCAGTCAGATTGGCGACGAAACGCCGTGTTTTGTCCATCCCTTTCACGGTGTATACGCCCGCCAGCGCGGCGCGGAAGCCGCCCGATCCCAACTGTTCCGATGTGCCGTCCGGCTGGAGCAGCGTATCCCCGGCGGCATCGGGCAACTGTACCACCTGACCGGTGCGCACGGTCAGCCCCTCAGCGCGTGTCCGCCCGCCGGAAAGCCAGTCTATGCAATTGCCGATAAAAATCGGGAAACCCACGCGCAGTGGGAAGTCAGAGTCATGCATCTCCCAGCCGAGATAGATGAGACGGCGGCCGGGTTTCTCCTCGACAAGGGCGATGGGACCGTCCGCCGTCTCGATGAGCGCCCGCGCGCCACCGGTGGGCGACAGCGTCAGCGCTTGCGAGATATAGAGACCGGACAGGTCTACATGCTCCAGCACGGGATGGCGTCGGTCCCAGTCGGCTACCGCCGGCGTCTTCGCCGTACCCTGGCTGAGGGCGGACACGGCGGCGCTGAGAGCACGCGGCCCAATGACGAGCGCGGAAACACCTTTCGGGATGGCGGAAAGCGCCACGCCATCGGCTATGACCACCGCCCCCGGCTGCAGCGTGGGCGGCAGGAAGCCGCTGCGCGTCACCTGCACCATCCTGTCCAACTTCAGCGCCGTCTCCAGGAAGAGATTGCCGCCCGGCGACACCAGCACCACCGGCAGCGGATCGGTCTTCGGCAGCAATACCCGCGCCGTGTTATCCACCGCCAGGTCGTCGTCCTGGTCAATTTTCGCGGTGAGCACGCCGTCCGAGTGTTTCAGCGCCGTCAGCACGTTGTCCGGAAAGTCACTCAATACCTCGGTGCGCTGCTTGCCCGGCCCTAACGTGAGCTCGCGGGCGTCCAGCAGCGTCTTCTCGAAAGTAATTTCCAACGTGAAGCGCCGTTCTTTGTTGCCGAAATTCTTGATAGAGAGCAGCCCCTCAAAGCCGCCGCGGCGGCTGATGCGGCGGCGCGCGTCCATCATCACGATGCCCACGTTCTCGCTGCGCTTGCCGATCTTTATAAAGTGGATGGGCAGATCGAAGCTGGCGGGCAGCGCCACCGGCGGTACCGCGCCGTCGCTGACGATCACCACCCGCGGCGGCTCCTTCTCCTTGCGGCTATGCACCATCCCC
>JAKIYB010000007.1:5376-8996 GCA_022708765.1 Armatimonadota bacterium
CCCCGCCACCAGATCCAGCGCTCCGCGCAGGTCGGCGCGGCCATCCGTCACCCGCAAGCGGTTCAGCGCCTCGCGCAGTGCGCGCTTGTCGGTGGTGAAGGAGGTCAGAGCGCGGGTGCCGCCGCCCACGGCGACGAGGAGCATGCTGTCGCGAGGGCCCAGCGCCTCGATGGCTTTCCGCCCCTCCGCCTTCGCCGCCGCGAAGCGCGAAGGCGCCACGTCACCGCTCTGCATGCTGGCGGAGGCGTCTATCACCAGCACCACGCTGCTGCCGCCCTGCTTCACCGCCAGCATAGCGGGACGGCTGAGGGCGAGAACGGTGAAGATGAGCACCAGCAACTGCACCAGCAGCAGCAGGTTCTTGCGCAGTTTTTGCAGCGGCACGTTCGCCTGCAAATCCTGCAGCGCCTGCTCCCAGAGGAAGACGGACGGCACGACGAAATCCCGCCGCCGCAGCTTGAGCAGGTAGAGAATAATCAGCGCCGCCGCCAGCGGCAGCGCCAGCAGCAACCAGAGTGGTGCCAGCAGGTGCACGCGTCAGCCTCCTCCATGAGTATTCCCCGCTTCAGGGGGTGTTACCTCTCCCAATCGTCATCGCAATCGCCATCCTCATTCCCCCGCCTTCGTCTCCCCGTCCGCTGGCCCCGCCTTCGCCCGGTTCCCGGCGATCTCGCTGATCCCAAAGATGAGCAGCGCGAGACCGAACAGGATGAGGAAGAAGACGAGAAGTGCCTGTAATACCTGCAGCACAGCCGGCCACCAGGCATACCCGGCCCAGACGCCCAGCGCCAGAAAGCCCAACCCCAGCAGTGTCATGAGTATGCGCGCCATCGCTACCTCCCGCCCCGTCGTCCCGGTCAGCCTATAGCTTCGCCTCGCGAACGCAGGCTTCCTGCCTGTCGGGCAGACCATTCCAACAGGATTATCCCGCCGCGATTTGCTCTGCAACCCGCACATACTCCTCGATGGACAGCGTCTCCCCGCGGCGCGAGGGATCAATCCCGGCGGCGCGCAGCGCCGCGGCGACGGCGGCGCGTTCGCCGCCGAGGATGCCGGCATTGACGAGGGCGTTTTCCAGTGTCTTCCGGCGCTGGCCGAAGGCGGCATGCACGAGGGGGAAGAAGGTATCCCGCAATGCCGCGGGCACCTGTAGCTCCGGACGCATGGTCAGGCGGACGACGGCGGAGTCCACAGTGGGCGGGGGCAGAAACGCCCCTTTCGGCACCTTCGCCACGCGCTCCACTATTGCGTAAACCTGCACGAATACGGAGAGCGAACCATAGGTTTTACCGCCGGGGGGGGGCTGCCATGCGGTCCGCAACCTCGCGCTGCACCATAAAGACGGCCCGCCGAATCCGCGCAGCCTGTTCCAGCACGCGGGCAATCACCGGCGTGGTGATGTAATACGGCAAATTGCCGACAATCGTCCACATCCGTTCATCGAGTAGCGCCGCAAGGTCCAGTTTGAGAATGTCTCCCTGTGCGATGGTGACATCGGTGAAGTCGCCCACCGTCTCATGTAGCACGGCAATAGCGCGGGGGTCCAGTTCCACGGCAGTCACTTCGGCGCCGCGTTCAGCCAGCGCGCGGGTGACGGTGCCGATGCCTGGACCGATCTCCAGCACTGGCAGGCCTTCGTCCAGCGCGCAGGCATCAATGATGGCGTCCAGCGCGGCGCGACTGAGCAGGAAATGCTGGCCGAGTGCCTTGCGGGTGTAGAAACCATGGCGCTGCAGTAGCGGGATGAGCACGCCGGGGTTCGTCAACTCCAGCGTGTCGTTCACGGAGCGTCCGCCTTTGGGGCGGGTGCAGCCGGGCCGGGAGGGCCGAGTATTTGCCCCAACCATTTCACTTTCTCCGTCCAGTGGCTGGAACCGCCACCCTCATGCCCGGCCAGATAGAGCTTCAGCGACTTCGGACCGGGCAGGCGGTTGAAGAGCCCGTAGATATTCGCTGGACGTGACACGGTATCGTTGATACCCGCGCTGATGAGCGTGGGACAGGTGAGTTGCGCGACGGCGTTGCCGACATCAAAGTAGCGCAATGTGGTCCACACCGCATCCTGCTGCGCCGGGTGCGCTTCCAGATACTCCCGCACTTCGTCATACGGCCAGGTGACAGCCTGCTTTCCCTGCTCGATATAGCAGAAGTAGGGCACATCGGGCGCCAGCGCCTGCACGCGCTCGTCCCGCGCGGCCAGCAGCATCGCCAGCGCGCCCCCCAGACTCACGCCGGTGACCGCCAGCCGGTTGGGATCGGCTTCCGGCACGGTGGCCAGTGCGTCCAACGCCTGAAAGTAGCGTACCGTCACCGCACGCAGCCCCACCGTCGTCGAATCATGCAGCGTTGAGAAGGCGGTGGTGATGAGCGGTTTAATCGGGCCATCCACCGCCTGCCCGGTTGGTTCGATGGTCATCACCACGAAACCGCAGTCGGCCAGCGCCGCATTAGGGGTGATGGTGCGGACGCGCTCGCCGGGAATGAGGAGCAGCCCGGGATAGCGTCCCGGGAATTTCGGCACTGCCAACCAGCCAAAACAGGTAAAGCCTTCCGTCTGCAGACCGATACGATAAACCGTCACCGTGCCGGTGGAGCGTCCACGATCTTCCAGTCGGGTGAGTTTCACCCCACCCGCTTTCGCTTCCGCGACAACGCGCGCCCAGTAATCAGCGTAATCGTCAGGTGCGGTAAACCCCGGAGCAATGCGCGGGGCATCATATCCGAAGGTCGTCTCATATTCTTTCCACGCCCCGCTCAGGTTGGCGCGAGCGGTGAGCATATAAAAATCCGGCGCGGGCGGCGTCACTGTCCAGTTCAGCGTCGCCACGCCGTGCGCCGCGCAGGTGAGCGGCAGGCGCGTCTTCTGCACCACCGTACCGGATGAGTTCGTGACATGCAGCGCCACTTCGGTGGTGATCGGTTGCCGCGCGTTGTTCTGGAAGAGGAGCGAAATCGCCACCGGCGCTCCGCCGGGAAGCAGTTGATCAGGCGTGGTGAAGGCTGCAATCAATGTGGTCAGTTGCGGCAAGCTGGGCGTGCGCGGCTCGCCGCGTCCCGGTACCAACAGCAGCGTGTAATCCTTATTCGGCGCGATGTCACTGCGTTCCCACACCTGGCGACCCAGCGCCTGCCCCCAGATGCGCGTGCCGCCACGCAGTTCGAGGAATTCGCCGGTCGGCACGCTCAAAATCACATCCGGCCAATCGTAATTTGCCGGCACGGCCGTCAATCCGGCGTAAGCCAGGTTCTCGGCGTAGGCTACCTGCGCGGAGCAGACCACTGTATACGCGGCGCCTTTCGCGCTGGCCTGGCGCAGTGTGAGGGTGATGAAGCCTTCATAAAATTCGTAACGGGTGGTGTAGACGCCGTCGGTGGCAACCAGTGTCAGCCCATCAAGGGTAAGGGTGGGCAGCAGTACCGGACGCTCGACGAAGAAGGCGACGCCCGCTGAACCGGTGACGCGATCGTCGAGGAACTCCACGCCGTTCACCGCTAGTCCGCGCAGATTGCCGTCCGCGCCGATACGCGCTGTATAGACGGGAGTGATCACGACGAAGCCGCCTCCCTTCACCTCGGTAATGGTGACTTCAGGCGCGGGAGTGGCGGCGCCTGCCAACAGG
>JAKIYB010000007.1:9006-23585 GCA_022708765.1 Armatimonadota bacterium
ACGCAGAGCAGGCTGACGATCATCCAGGCGAATCGGCACACGAGCGTGAGACCCTTCCTCCAGCGAACACACGAGTGGCTGTCACCCGGTTAGACACGCGGGAGCGGAGGAAGTTGTAGCTTGACGCGATGGCGTCACTCTTCCTCGTCGTCCTGACCTCGACGGACAACTGGCTCGAAGTCGCACGAACGAATGCGCAGCACCTTCCACCCATCAAGCAGCTTGGCTAGCGGGCTCTCGGTGAAGAGCGTGGGCATTGAAGACGAGTAGAGCACGCCGCCATCCGCGGCCTGACGCAGGGCTTGCCGCAGCCGCGCCCAGGCGGGGGCGGCGGTGGGATGATCGGTACCGCGCGGGGCATTGCGCTGTGACGCGAAGCGCGAACTGAAGGTTCGCTCGTTCAACAACTCGATCACGTAACCATCCAGATCACCTGATGTCTCCGCCAGCAAACGGCCCGTGGAAATCTCGCGGATGGAGAGGACAATACCGTCCACCGACTCATACTGTGTGGACAACTCTTCACGATTCAATTGAAAAGACTGATGCTGATTCGCGGCGCGCGACTTCAGGCGCACGTAATCGCCCACGGTCAGCATGATACCAGTCGTCTGTTCGGCCATCTATACGTCTCCGGCATACCTCAGAATTCTTCCGACCGTTAATGATACTCTGCGCGGGCAGGCACGTCAACGGCTCTAGACCGTGAAGGACTCACAGTCCCCGGGCGAGAAGAGATTTCACGGGAGGATTCCGTAATGCCACGTGTACCGTTTCCCGTCATGCTGCTGCTGTTGCTCGGTGTCTGCGGAGGCGCGTCGGCGGCGGATATCACGCTGCCACAGCGGCCACACCCCTGGCTGGCCTGCGATGCCGAGGAACTGGCACGGCTGAAAGCCGCGCTGAACGGAGCGGGGCCGACGCGTGACGTGGTGGCAACCATGATCGCCCGAGCGAATGCGGCGGTCGCCGCGCCGCTGGAGTTCCCTCCGCGCGGTGGACAGCATAACCAGTGGTATCAGTGCGCTACGTGCGAGATGGGCCTGACCACGCTGGACGCCACCCATCACCAATGCCCGAAGTGCAAGAAGGTCTACAGCGGCCCGCCGTATGACGACGTGCTCTTCAAAGACACGCACAACCGCAACTTCCGACGCGCGCTGGAGGCGGCGTGGGGATACGCCCTTACCGGCGACGCGGCGATGGCCGGGTTTACGAAGCGCGTGCTGCTTGGTTACGCGGAACGCTACCTGCAGTATCCCTACCACAATAACCGCCAGCGCGCCGACGGCGTTGACGGCGGCCACATCTCCGAACAGACACTGGGCGAGGCCTCGCTGACGGCCACCTGCATCGCCCCGGCGTATGACCTTGTCTACGACACGCTGACCGCCGAGGAGCACGCCGCCGTAGCCGACGGCTTGCTGCGCCCGCTGCTAGAGAACCTGGACCGCCACAAGGCCGGCAAGAGCAACTGGCAGAGCTGGCATAACGCGGCGATGATCACCGGCGGCATGCTGCTTGGAGACGCCGCGTGGATTCGCAAGGCGCTGGACAGCCCACAGCATGGTTTCGCCTTCCAGATGAAGGCATCCGTAACCGCGGAGGGAATGTGGTACGAGAACAGTTGGGGCTACCACTTCTATACCCTCACCGCGCTGGTGCATACCGCGGAAGCTGCCCGGCGGCTGGGTATTGACCTCTGGCGCAACCCGCGCTTCGCGCGCATGTTCACACTGCCGGCGCAATATATCCTTCCTGGTGGAAAGCTGCCGCGCTTCGGCGACGACGTCAACACCTCGGCGGTGCGCGCCTTCGAGATGGAAGCGGCGTATCGCGCGCTGCGCGAGCCGGCGCTGCTGGCAGTGCTGCCGGCGACTCCCACCTTCCACAGCATTCAGTTCGGCCGGCCGACGGACGGCGCCGCAACGGCTGCGCCGCTCGCGAGCACTGTCTTCCCCAGTGCCGGGCACGCCATCCTGCGCACCGGCGACCCGGCAGGGCTGGTGTCCGTGCTCACCTTCGGCCCGTTCGGCGGCTTCCACGGGCACTTTGACAAGCTGAGCTTCGTGCTCTACGCCCACGGGCAGGAACTCGGTGTGGACCCTGGACGCGCCGCCAGCCAGGCCTATCGGCTGGCCATTCACGGCAACTGGTACCGCGCCACGCTGAGCCACAATACGGTGGTGGTGGATCGCACCAGCCAGCAGGGCGCGGCGGGCGAACTGCTCGCCTTTGCGCCGGAAATCCCTGCTGTTACCGTCCGCTGCGCGACCGCGTATAAAACCGTTCGGCACACGCGCACGCTGGTGCAGCAGCCGGCGTACCTGCTGGTGGTGGATGAACTCGCCGACGACACCCCGCACCGCTACGATTGGGTCTATCACAGCAGGGGCACCCGCGCCACCTGCCCTGTCGCGCGTGAGACGGCGAAGCCGGACACGGACTACCCCGGTATGATCTACCTGCAGGATCTGCGTATGGGCGAAGCCGATGGGCCGATCGCCGTGCAGTTCGCGGGTGAAACCGTTACCACCTATCTGCATGCCGCCGCCATGCCGGATACCGGCATCCTCGTCGCCGACGGTCCGGGCAGTTCGGTACTGGAGCGCGTGCCGCTGGCGATGCTCACCCGCGAGGGAGCCACGGCCCGCTTTGTCACCGTGCTGGAACCCGTGAGAACCGGCACGCCCCCGACCATCACCACCGTGAAAACGATGGACGCGGACCAAGGATTGGTAGTGCGCATCACCCGCAAGGGCAAGATGGAGACCATCCGCATCTCGACAAACTACGCGATCACCATCGAACGCTGATTACGGCGCGCTCGGCGACGGTATACGCCCACCAGGGGCCGCGCGTGCGAGTGAGCAACGCCGCCCAGTACCAGGCGGAGACATCGCTCCACTGGCGACCTTCGCCATCAACGACGCACTCGCGCACCCGCAGGCGCTCGTCCGCGCACTCGGCGAGGAAGGCGCCCCGATGGCGGCCCGCCGCGTCAACATGCAGCGGCAGCGGCGTGATGCGATACCCGCTGCCGCGGAAGCAGTCGGCGGCCGGGTGCAGCGTCCGCGTGGGCGTCGTCACCCAGCGGACAATCCACTCGCGCCGGCCATCGCTGAAGCGCCCGACTCGTCCGGGGAAGTCGCGGCTGAAACGCGCCTCCCGCGCGCTGAGCGGAAGCGGCTGTAGCGCCGCTCCTTCCATCGCCACCGGCCAGCCGGGGAAATCCTCCGTTACCAGGTGTTCGCTTCGCGATGCCAGCGGCACGGCCGCCGCCAGCAGGCAGATCAATGCGAAGAGGGCGATGGCGCGCGGGAACAGGATACCGTTCTCCTCCTCGTCCCTCACAGCCGATACTGGTGGGGGGTTCCACCTGTGTAACCACAGCACGCTCCCAGCGATGCCGGCGGCAACAAGCAGGAAGCTGACCGCGCCGATGCCGGCGTGCCCCCAGGCGGGCAGATGCAGCACCCCCGCTTCCGGGAAAAAGAGCGCGGTGGCGCGCAGCACATTGCCAGCGAGCACGGCGGCGAAGGCCAGGCACAGCGCGGCGGCGGTGCGCCACGGTGAGAGCCGCAGCCAGGCCGCCAGCGCGAGGGCGAGAAAGAGCCCCGTCCACAGCATGCGCACGCCGCTGCAGGGGGCATCCACCGCGATGAGCGCCTCTCCCCAGCGCAGGCAGGCGCCCTCCGGCAGCACGGCATACCCCGCGCCGCGCAGCAGCGGCGCCGCGCCCTGCGCCACCGCCGCTCGCAGTGGGTACCCCAGATAGAACTGCAGCGAGGGCAGCACGGGAAGCGCCAGCAGCGCCAGCCCCCAGAGGCCGAGGTGCAGGCGCGAGCCCAGGCGCAGACTGCTAACGAGCGCCACCAGCGTGCTGGTGCCGAGAACGGCGCGCACCAGCGGCGGCGCGATGGGCACCGAAGCGATATACGCCAGCAGCAATAGTGCCGGCAGCAGCAATGGCCAGCGCGGCGGCGACGCGGATGGTGCACGCCAACCGATGAGGACGGCAACCGCCAGCGCCAGCACGCCGGCGCGCTCCTCCGGCGCCGCCAGCAGTCTGTTGCCGTACCAGTGCCACACCGGCCAGAGCGCGACAACGACCAGCAGCAGCGCCGGCATCAGGCGGCGGGACATGCGCGCCTCTTTCGCCACCAGACGATTCCCGCCACCAGCGCGGCAACGAGCAGAAGCAGCCACTCCTCCGGCTCCGGAATGGTGGGCACCGAGCCGGCGTCCACTGGCTCCAATCCGTTGTCTTTATACTGCTGCGCGTTCTCCAGCACCACCGCGCCGGTAACGGGCGTCACCAGGTGATAACGCGCGGCGATGGCGATAGCCATCTCGATATCTGCCGGCTTGCCTGTAGCGCGCAGCTTCCGCACCTGATCAGCCGCCCACAGCCGCGCCAGGTGATTCGACGTTTTTTCGCCAGAACCAACCCGCGTGCCGGGAACGCGTTCGCGCACCCAGGTGGGCTGCCGCTCGCTCCACCTCCCATAGAGGCAGCTCAGGTCGTCGCCAAGACTGCCGGTATAGGCCACGGTGGCAAGGCTGGCGACGCCCTCGCCCGCTTCCAGCACGCGGTTGGGACCGGGCGCCACCTGCAGCGCGTAGAGGCGCGGGCCATCCGGCCGGCGCTCCCACCACTGCGTCAGCGCCGACAGGTCGGCATCGAGCGGCTGCGCGCCGTGAATCCAAATCACCGCTCCGCGCTTCGCCTCCGCCGCCAGCTCCAGCCCGCGCAGCAGCGCCGGCAGGTTGTCCACCCCGCCGGCAAAACGCGTGATGCCCGTCTGCAACGGTATGTGCAGCGCGGCGTACGGCTGTATCGGCATAGCGAGCACGCTGCCGGCATCGGTAACCGCCACCACCGCATACTCGACATTGGGAGGGAAATGGTCCATGATTCGCGGCAGGTGCGTTTCCACCGCGCGCATGCCGGCGGAGCCGTCCAGCACGAAGACCACGCGGTCCGGTTTCCAGACGACCGGCGCGGGGCGCTGCACGATCACCGCGCCCGGTCGCGCGGGGTCCGGTGTCCACGCCAGCTTCGCCGGCGGTTGCTTCACCCGAATAACGGACGCTTTTCCGCTCTCTACCGCCATCGCCCCGCGCACGGCGAAGGCATCCGCCGCGCGCTCCATCTTCACGTCTTTAATCGTCGTGGCCAGCGGGGCATCGCCCTCCACCCAGAGCTGCTGGCGCAAATCCCCGCCCAGGCCATAGTTGCGCTCGATGATTGTTGGCAGCACCAGCGCGCCATCGCCCTGTAACGGAGCGGTGATGCCCAGACGAATCTTCATACGCCCGTTCGCCGGGATGGGGAAGCACTGCACCAGCACGCGGTCCGGCCCGCAGGTGGTCACGAGCAGCGGGTCGCGCCGCTGCACGACCGCGACCTCCTGGTACGCCTGGCGGGCATGGCCGCGGGCAGCGAAGGCGGCCTCGCGCTCCTCGCCGTTCACCCACAGCGTCGCCCGCGAGACGACAGCCCCCGACGGCAATGCCAGTTGTGCCCGCGCCTCGCGCTGCAGGGCGGAGGTATTGTGGAACTCCTGCGTCCATTCCAGATACGCGAGGCCGGCGCCGGCGTCCACCGAGCCATCCAGGCGCGAGGTAGTCAGGTTCAGGTCGCGTACCCGTCCGGCGACGGCGGTGCCGCCCACTGCGTCGTCCCACTCTACGCCTTCAAAATCCCAGGCCGCGCGGCTGCGCGCCATCGCTTTCGGCAGCGGTGCGGCGTTGAACGGCTGGCCGGTCACCCGATAATAGAGCACGCGCGCGTCGTCGGTGCTGAGCGGGCTGACCACCGCCAACGCCGCGGTGAGGAACGCGCCATTGGTGCCCGAACGGACATAACAGGCGCGCAGCATCACCTCGCGATCACCCACCGCGCGCAGCATCCGCACCGCATTGGCACGTGTCGCCGGCGTCTCCGCCGACGCCTGGCGCATGAGCAGTTGCGTATACGCGCCCGGCAATTCAACAATGACAAAGAGCAGCAGCGCCAGCAGCAACCCCCGACGCAGGCCGGGCAGGCGCGGGTGCTCCTCCTGCCGCGCCATATCCATCAGATACGCCCGGGCATACACCACGCCGATGAGCGCCAGCAGCGGACTGAGCCCGCAGAAGCCGACGCCCACCAACAGCACCGCGATAAGGGAAATCGGCAGGATGGGCAGGAACTGCACGGTATAGACGACAGTCGTGACGAGTGCCATCCCATATAGCCCGCCCATCACCCACAGCGGCGGAGAGGGCGATGTGTATCGGCGTGGGCAGCGGATCGAAGAACGCGCCGGTGCAGATGCGGAAAAGCAATTCCACAATGAGGGTGATTACCGGCAGCGCCACGCCAAAGGTGACCAGGTACCCGCGCCAGAAACGCGACATCGGCGGAGGGGCTGGCGGACCATCGCTGTGCAGCAATTCTTCAAGGTCTGGGGGCAGCGCCCCCTCGGCGCGGGACGCTTCCAGCGCGTCTGGCTTCTCGTGCTCCATGTGCGAGCCCTCCTGGGTGGGGAATCCAACAATGATATTATAGCATATCGAGCGCCGAGCCAGCCCGCGTATCACCCCGCGCGAAATGCAAATATGCGAAATGCGGGGTGATACCAATTCTGTTGCATTGAGCTTTTACTTGATGAAGTTCTCAATCGCGTCGCAGCCTGAGCAAGACGCGCCCGACCAGGCAATCTGGCCGTAAAGCAACAGTTGCGACAATAATATAGCACATATTTGTTCTATTGTCAAGGGGCGCTATCGCTTCCGCCGTCGTAAACTCTTGACGCGCGCGCGGGGCGCTGGTAGAATAACCCGTCTTCATGAAGCCAGTGAATGAGGAGTGAGATACACGCATGGGCACTCAGGTTGATATTATCGCACTGCGCGAAGCGTGCCAGAACCGGGACAAGTACCGCGCCTTCGAGCGTGAGGTGATCGGCGGGATCACCCGCGAGGTGGATGACCGCAAGGGCAAAGCCGAGCGCGAGCGCATCAATCGCGAAAAGAAAGCGAAGCGCAAGCGCCAGCGCGCCGCCGCCAGCATGCTCTAAACGCCGTCCCCACGTCGTCAGACTTTTCAGGCAGAGGTTCATTTAAGCCTCTGCCTGCTGTTGTTGGTCAGCACATACTCGGGCGGGCGAGCGTCCCCGCGAGCCGACTCCGGGTGGAAATGTTATCCGTCATATTCACGCGATAGTCTATCGTACGAACACGACATATCATCATTTCCACCCGGAGTCGGCTCGCGGGAACGCTCGCCCGCCCTTTTCCCTTACCGGTCTGGTGCCGGGACGTTGATGACCTGCAGGAAGAGGTCATGGCGGGTCATCTCCCGTTCGCCCGCGTTCGGGTAGAGCGGCCAGAGATCGCGCGAGGCGGTGGTGAGCACCCACAGCCCGGCTTCCGGCGAGGTGACTCCGGCTGACTGGCGCACCACGGTGGCGGTGCCATCCGGCGAGAGCACTTCCATCGGCAGCATGCGCTCCGGCATGTCCATGTTCTGCGGGTTCGTCTCGCTGCGCGCCTCGGTATCCAGCCGCGTGATGATCGGGTTGGCGGCGGTGCCCGCGTTCACCATGCGCCAGGTGCGGTAATACACCCGCGAGCCCAGCGCGTCATCGTGCTGGCGCGTCCAATACAGCCACACGCGCGGAGCGGCTTGCAGTGAACTGCCAGGGCCATAATCAGGAGCACCATCCCAGGTGCGCCAGCGCTCCACGGAGACGATGGGCTGCACGTCCGGCGCGTAGTGGTTGGTGAGCCGCTGCACGCGCGGCACGCCGGTGATGCTGACGGTGCTGACCGTCTCGGGGTCCGTCGCCGGCTGGCGCAGAATGCGCGCGGTGCCGGTATACGGGTTGAACCCGATCCGGTAAAGCCGGCCATTCAGGCTGGTGTATTCCAGCGGGTACTCGCGGATGGGATCAAGCGCGCCGAAGACATCCACCAGTTCGCCATCCGCGGGCCAAGCCGCCGGCTTGTCCATCCAGGCGTCCATGGTCACCGTGTCGGTGGTGCCGCCCTTCGTCTTCACCGTCAGCTTGAGCTGCCGCGCGTCAGCCGCGACACGCAGCCACCAGGCGCGGTAGCGACCGCCGGTGAAGAACATCGGTTTCGTCATGCTGTTCGGTGCCAGCGCTTCCGTTATCACGCCGGTGGCCTGGTCCGGTGCGTCACTCAGAATCAGCGGCTGCAGCACCAGCGGACGCGTACTTCGCGTATCGGTCGCCGGCCGTGGGTCTACTTTCACCCGCGCGTAGTACAGGTCAGTGTTGCCGCCGACCGTCCCCTGGAAGATCAGGTTCAGATTGCGCGGCGTCGCTTCCGTCGTACCGTTCACCGAGTCGGCGAAGACCTTCACCGCGCCGACGGCGTCAAAGGCGTGATTGAGAGCAACGAACGGGACGTCCGTCGTCCAGTACGAGCGGAGATAGGCGTTCGCTTCCACCCTCACCGGCGTATCCACGGTGATGGTACCCGCTTGCACGCCGGTGACGGTGACGATGGCATCCGCGCTGTTCGGGTTATCAATGACGATCGTCTGCCCCTGATACAGCGCCGCGGTCGAATCCACGGGGATCGTCGCCGCCGCCGGATTCACGGCTCCGGCCACGGCCAGGATATTCGTCACCAGCACCGGGGCGCCGGCGGCGGCGTTCACGGCCTGTTGCAGCGTCACGTTGGTGGCGTCCACAATCGTTGCGATACGGGCAAAGCTGTCCGGCTGTGGCGCCGGATTATCAATGCGAATCACCATGCCCGCGGTCAGATTGGCGGTGCTGGCCACTTCCAGGGCCACACCCACCGAGGCTGCGCCCACGGTGGTCACCACTTCTTCCGCCTGCGCGCCAGCGAAGGCGTAGTAGAGCTTCCGCGCTTCCGACGGCGCGCTGCCCTCGTACAGCGCCATCCCGTTGATGGGCGGCGTCCCGGCTTTGACCCAGGAGAGCGGCAGCAGCGTGGGCTTCTCGCGCACGGTCACTTTCGGCAGCGACCCGCCGAGGAGCGCCATGTCCGGCGGGGTGATCCAGTAGTACTTCCCGCCAGTCGGGTTATCCGGGTCGAACTGCTTGTAGGCGAGATAGGAACCCGGCAGGAAGCTCGGCTGCCCATTGCGCGTCACCCGACGCAGCGCGGAGACCGACCAGATGAGCCATGGGCTCGCTTGCGCGTCCTCGCGCAGTTCCATGCGCTGCGCGGCCGCGTTGTACCAGGCCATCGTCACCGACGGCGTGGTGCATTCAATCGGCTTCGGCGTGTAGCCCGGGTTGCCGGGGTCGGCAAGGAGGGCGCGCATGCCGTCCATCTCCGCCTGGGTGAAGACCGGTACCCACGGATGGGCGAGAATCTCCACCACCGTCTGGTGATGCCCCAGGCCAGCGCCGGGGTCACGTCAATGACGCCGGGCACTGCCGGCCCAACCGCCGGCGCCACCGCCTGACCGAACCAGACGATGTTCGGATTCGGGTCGTCCACCGTCGGTTTCTTGCGCAGGATAACCAGGTCGCCGGTGGCATCGCTCCGTCGGCGCACATTGTTCCAGTCTGCGACCGGGATGGCGATGCGACTGTTGACCAGATCCACGCCGGTCAGATCGGTAATGAGATGTTTCACGCGCCGGTACCACAGCGTAGTATCGGTGTCCTGCGCCGGCATCACCGGCGCATTCGCGATGGGCGTATTGCTGGCCACCCACATGCCCAGGTCGTCGCGGTCCGTTCCCGCTACCTTCGGCAGCACGGCGGCTGTCGGCCAGCGCTCGATGCCGGTCAGGTAGTTCGTCCAGGCATACGCCGCCGGGATGAACGGCACGGCGGAGCGGATGTCGAACTGCGGCGGCGAGCTAAGGCCGGGCACCACTTGCGAGGCCCGCCGCTCATTCACCCGCACGCTGACGCCCAGGCCGGCGGTGCCGCCGGCGGCGGAGACCGTCGCCTCGCCCAGATACGTACCGGTGGGCTGCCGGTAGCCGGTTTTCAGCGGCAGTTCGAAGGGACGGCCGAAATTGCGGCGGTCGTCCGCCGGGCTCTTCAGCACCGTCCAGTCCGCGGGCATGTCATGCGACAGCGCCAGCGGCTGCATCTCCTCCACCTTGCGCAAGCTTACCGACGCCACCGTCACCGGCGGGCCGATATTCAGATCGGGTTTCACGCCGGCGTTGCCCGCGCGCAGCAGCATGTTCAGCAGCGGCGTGGCGTAGTTGGCGCTGGTCGCCAGCGTATTGCCGGTGCTCAGTTTCACGTTCGTCAGTGGCGCGTTGCCCGGGTTCTCGATGATGGGCAGGCGCAACGGCAGGCCGTAGAGCGCGCCCGCGGGCTGGCGGCCCAGGTCGAGCACGGTACTCGGCACGCGCAGCGCGGGTTGAATCGCCACCCCCACGGTGGTGCGCAGCGGGTTCGCCGGCAGCGCGTCCGCGGTGGTGTAGGCGTCCGTCGTCGCCGCGGAGGCGTAGAACGGCTCACCCGGCTCGCAGATGCCGTTGCCGTTCATATCCATGAAGATGCGCACGTCAAAATCACCAAGCATGAAGACCGGCTCGTTGCGTCCCGGCAGGCCGTTGTTGTCAACGTCCACGAAGACGCGCTCGCCGTTATCCCACAACGTGTTCGCGTTCAGGTCTTCGAGAAGCAGGTCTTCCCCACCTTGATACACGCCGTCGAGGTTGGTATCCAGGAAGACGCGGACGCCGTCGTTGAGCAGCGTGAGTTTGTTCTCCGCGAGGGTGCCATAGCCGCCGTTCGGCTGATGCATGGGCAGGCGGCGCGTGACGTGCATGCGCAGCGACTCGCCGGCACGCAGCGCGGAGCCTTCCGGCAGGTCGAGCATGGCGCCGGTCATCGTCACGTGATACTCTTTATACGGGTCGTAACGGAAGCCGTCCCAGAAGGCGCCGGCCAGCGGCGCCGTGCCGAAGGCATAGCCGGAATTCGTCGCCGGATTCTCCAGTTCATCATTCCAGCGGAAGGCATTGCCGGGCAGCCGCAGGTCAATGGGCGTCACGCGAATGCGGTAGCGCGCGGAGTAGGGACTCGACACGTCCCAGCGCGAGGCATTCGTCACGGTGAGGGTGGCGGCGGAGGCGGTGCCGCCGGGTCGCATCTCCGTGCCCAGGTTCATCGCGTCCGCCTGCAGGCCGCTCACCGCCAGCGGGTTGAGCACAGCCAGGTCGGCGGTCCATTCGTCGCGCAGAATGGCGCCGTCTTCGATCTTCGCCGGCAGCGCCCGCGCGAAGGTGAGCGTCAGGTCTTTCACGTCCGGCGCCACTGGCACATTCTCGGTGATATCCACCACATAGACTTCCACGTCCGGCTCGATGGGATTATCAAAGAGCAGTCGGCGCAGCTTCATCGCCTGCACGCGCAGGCCCTTCGCCAGATTCGTTGTCTTCAGCCGCACCGAAAGTCCGCCGGCGGGCACTTCCCCGCTGATGCGGCCGACTTCGATGCGCTCCATGAAGGGCAGTTCCGGCCCCCACTCGCCGATCTTCTGGTTGAGCTGGGTACGGCCCTGCTGGATGGTGATGCGCCAGGCATACGGCATGACCGTCGGGCTGAGCGGCACGCCGGGGAAGCGCGTCTGATTATACTGCGGCACGTTCGGGATGAGCGGCAACCGTACGCCGGAGGTGGCGTAGTTATCGCCCTTGCGCGGCGAGACGAAGGTCTTCATCTGGCGCGCGCCCACCGGCATGCCATTCGTCTTGAAGGTATAGGGCAGTTGGAACGCCAGCGGTCCGCCGGATTCATGGTCCACGTAGTTCCACGGCGAGAAGGCGCGGAGTTCGTCGCCGCTGGACGCCAGCCGCAGGTCCGGTCCTTTGAAGCCGTTGTAATACATGCGCACGATGAAGGTATCCGTCCAGTCGTTGGCTACCGGCGTTTCCTTGCGCACGGCGATTTCCTTTTGCGCGGTGCCTTCCCAGGTCGTACCACGCGCGAGCACCTGATTCACGCCGATATTGCCGCCGCTCTCCGCTGGCACCGGGTGCTTGGTGATCTGCAGATAGGCGGAATCGCCCATGTGTACCTTCGCCGGGACGTCGGTCACCACTTCCGTGTCGTTCGCCATCACCGTCGGCGTGGTGGTGACTTTCATCTTCACGCCCATGGACTCGTAGGTGCGTTGCGACGGGCGCACGCGGCTGTAGAAGACGAAGGTGCGCTTATATTCCGTGGTTGTCTGATGCGGATCGCCCATATCCGGCTCCAGCGTGAAGCCGGTGTCGTCGTCCTTCGTCCACATAATCTCCCACTGCGGCTGCGCCGGAGTGCCGAGGTTGATCGGCGTATGCATCTTCTCGTCGGCGTTCAGCGGCCCGGTGGTGGGAATGGCGGTCGGGTCGCCGATCAGCGGCGGCACATCAACCAGCGGGTAGCTCAGTTCGGCGGGCAGGATGTCGTAAAGCACCAGGTTTTCCACCCGGCCGCGGCCGATGTTGCGCACAGTGACGACGAACTTCCACCAGTTCGTGTCGCCGTCCTTATACTCCACCGACTTCTGTACCATCACCGTGGAAGGCACCCGCGACTCCGGCCGAGTGTCATCCTCGGGCGGGATGTAGTTGTCTGTCGGGCCATCGGGATCCTGCGGTTCGCCGTCTTCATCCAGCCCCACCTGATCGCCGAAGGCATACAGATAATGGTCGCGCGAGGGTTGGTAGACGATGGCGCGCGCCCAATCCTGTTCCGACGTGCGCATGCCCACCGCCGGCGAAGCGTAGACCCGATCGCGCATGTCCTTTTCCCAGCGCAGGATGCGAAAGGTGCCGTAGAAAGTGATCGCGTTGAGGAAGAAGGAATTCGACCCCACATAGGCGGTGTAGCTGCGCACGCGCTCGCCCACCAGCCCCACTTCGGTGCTGATGGCGGGCGATGTGCGGATCGGCGCGCCGACCGGGAAGCTCCACAGATTCGCTTTCAGGTCTTCGGTGAAAGCGTAGAGCTTGCCGTCGCCCTGCGCGGCGGTAAGTGGATCATCGAGGGTGCCTACGATGACCGCCTGCTCGTGCGTGCGCACTGATGCATATGTTTCCGCGCCATTGATCGGGTTGTCGAGCTCCAGGCGATAGACGCGCGCCTTCGTCGCCGGATCTTCCGATTGCTGAGTCACCGTCACCAGCCCGCGTTCCAGCGTGGTGTTGTTGCCGCGAATCTTCACGCGCTGGGTGGCGATGGGGATCTGCTGGGAAGCTGTCACCGTCACGTCAATGGTATCGCCACCGCCCGCTACCGCTACTACTCCGTAAGTGGTGGTGTTCGTTTCCGGGATGACGGCGGCGGTACTCCGCATCGGACCGATGATCGCCGGTGGAATCACTGCCCCGGCAGGTGTGGTCGCGTTGTTGCCCGTCGCCAGATCGAGGCAGAAAAGCGCGCCCTGCAGGCCGTCGGCGTTGTCAAAATCGTCGGTGCCGATGTAGAGCACTTCCGTGCCGTCAATGGTGCCGATGGTCGGGCTGGCGGTCACCGGGCCGGGTTCGTTGGCATCGTAGGCGTTGTTGCCGTTCACGTCCACGTAGAGGTGGCGTTTCCACAGCAGGCGACTGGTGTCGTCAGCGGTCAGGGCGTCGAGGGCGATGACATAGCCGCGATTCGCGCCGGGCACGCTGACGCCGACGAAGAGGCGGCTGCCGATTTTGTCCAGCGTCGGCGAGGAGGTGATTTCCATCTCCGCTTCGGCCTCGCCTTCGCGCGGCACGACGTATTTCCAGAGCAGCTCGCCGTCAATATTCAGCGCATAGACGACGCCATCGTCTGTGCCGAAGTAGGTATTGCCAGTCGCATCTACCACAGGCGAGGAACGGACAGGCGCAATGCGCTCGGAGGCCTGCGCGCCGTCGCGCGGATATTTCCAGCGCAGCTCGCCAGTGCGGTCCACACAGTAAACGTGGCCTTCCTCCACCTTCTGCGAATGCACTTCGGAGGCCAGGTCATGGATGCGCAGCGCCGTATACGCTTTGCTGAGGCGCAGCAGGTCGCCGGTGATGCTGCTGATGGTGCCGAACACCTCGAAATTCGAACCGGTGCCCGCATTGGTGATGTAGACTTCCATCCCCACCCGGAAGCGGTCCGGCTGGGCGACATAGAGGCCGACGATGGTATCGCCCGCCAGGATGCGCTGCCCCGCGGGCGGACGGATGGAGACGAACTCCTCGAAGCCTTTGTCGTCAAGGCGCAGCGCGTCGGTCATGATGGAGTAGAAGAAATCGGGCACGTCCACCGTGCCGACCACCACGCGCTCGTCCTTGATGATTTCGCCGTCCGGCTTCTGGCGCTCGAGAACGAAGACGGCGGGGGAAGAGACAACCTTGCCCATCGCTTCATCGTCATTGAAGCGCCAGCGCAGACGCCCGCTGGAGGCGTCCAGCGAAAGCAGCGAACCGCGCTGCCGCGGGATACCGCGATTATCCCGTTCGTCGGCGGTGCCGACGTAGAGCACGCCCAGCCGGGCAAGGTCGTCCGGATAACCGAGCGCGGGCGAGCTTTCCAGCGTACTGCCGGTATCGTGATACCAACGCAGGTCGCGGGTGAGCGGTCCCTGGCGATCGGCGTAACCGGTGCGTT
>JAKIYB010000080.1 GCA_022708765.1 Armatimonadota bacterium
GGGTGAAGTTACGGGTGATCACCCAGTGACCGCACTCCTGCTCGTTGATCTCCACCGCCACTTCGGTACACGTGGGTCCGCCCCACATGCCGGTGGCGGTGCGGGTGTATTCGGTGACGGACGGCTCGAAGCGATAGAGCCGCAGCTCGCTGTTGCGATAAACGAGCTTGCCCTGGTCGCCGAATATCTCGATCATCTGGCCGGGACCGGCCTCGTTCGTCGAGCAGTAGAGGTAACCGTGGCCGCCGTCCGGGTACGTCAGCATGCCTTCGGCCAGGTCTTCCACCTCGATGCGGTGCAGCTTGATCTCCATGCGCCCGTAGACTTCACACGGCGCGCCGCCGAGGAGGATGAACAGGTCGAGGATATGCGGGCTCTGGTTCATGCTCACCCCGCCGCCTTCGCCGCTCCAGGTGGCGCGCCAGGTGCCGCTGTCGTAGTAGGCCTGGCTGCGATACTCGGGAGAGATCATCGTGCGGCGGAAGAGGCGGCCAAGCTGACCGCTCCGCGCAATCTCGATGGCCTTCGCCAGCGCCGGCTCGGTCCGCCGTTGGAACATCACCGCGAAGGCGACGCCCGTCTCCTTCGCGGCGGCGATCATCTTGTCCGCGGCGCTCACCTTCTCCGCCAGCGGCTTCTCGGAGAGCACGTGCAGGCCGGCCTTCATGCAGTCCACCGCGATGGCCGGACGCACCGGATGCGGGGTGGCGATAATCACCGCGTCGCACAGGCCGGACTTGATCAGGTCCTTGTGTTTCGCGAAGGCCGGCACGCCGAACTTTTCGCTGACGCATTTAGCGGTGTCGGGATCAATGTCGCATATCGCGGTGAGCTGTGCCTCGGGGATCTTCTCCATCATGTTGCAGTGGCCCTGGCCCATGCCGCCAGTGCCGATGATGCCGAAACGAACGACGGATGCCATAGTGTCTACCTCGTGTGGAAAGGGGTGAATGGTTCGCCCACATGATACTGGTCGCTGCGAGATATGGCAAGGCGAAATACCAGGGGTAAACAGGTTTTTCAGCCGTTGGCACGAATAACAGAAGCATGACCGCTTTTGTCACTTCCGCGGATATCGCCGCCGGCCTGCGCGCTCTCGGAGTGCGCGAGGGTGGTATCATGCTTGCGCATAGTTCGCTGAAGCGCTTCGGCCATGTTGAAGGAGGAGCGGAGGCGGTGATTGATGGGCTGCTGGCGGCGGTAGGGGCGGCGGGAACCGTCATGGTACCGACAATCACCGGCACGGCCAGTCACGGACCGGATGATCCGCCGGTTCTCGACGTAGTGAATACCCCCTGCTGGACGGGCATCATCCCCGAAACGTTGCGCAGGCGTCCCGGCGCCATACGCAGCCTGCACCCCACGCACAGCGTGGCGGCACTCGGTCCACAAGCCGACTTCCTCACGAAGGACCACTTCACCTGCGGCTCCCCCTGCGGGTCGAATTCCCCCTACCTGCGGCTGGCCGAATTGGACGGCGTGGTGGTCTTCCTGGGTACCGATCTGAACTGCTGCACGCTGCTGCACGGGGTGGAGGAACTGGCCGATTGCCGGTATCACATGCAGACGGCACCCTCGCCAGGCACAATCATCACCACCGACGGGCGCGAACTCCATGGTACCTTCCGTCTGCACCAGTGGGGCACGCCACGCCGCTTCCCGGTGTTGGAATCGCGCTTCCTGGAATGGGGCATCATACGTATCGGCCGCGTCGGCGATGCCGAGGTGCGCGTGCTGCGCGCAAAACCGACGGTAGAGCGGGTGACAGAGTTGTTGCGGCAAAAGCCACGCTACCTCGTGGCGGAGTAAGGAAGGACGGCATGGTCGCGCCCAAAACCTTTGATGAGCATCGTGCCTATCTGCATCAGATGGTCTGGTTGAAGCTGTGGTTTGTCTGGTACTGGTTGCGCGAACACCGGGAGGAGACCTTTCGCACCGTGCTGCGCGAGCGGGTGGATATCTACCGCAAGTTGGACCTGAACCCTGGCGGGGTGAATCCCGCCAGGGTGGATTGGGACAACCCGCGCTGGCTGGCGCTGGAGGCGGAAGCAGAGCGCCTCTACCTCATTTACCGAGGGGATATCAGCGCATTGCGCTTCGAGTCGGAAGCCTTTGAAGTCTTTCGCGCGGAAATTGACGCCCGCGTCGCGCGCGATTTGGCGGATGCCACGGAGGACGAACGTTACGACTACGGCAGCATCCGCTTCGATCTGCAGGCGGGATCCCGGCGTGCGTGCATCCATATTCGGAATATGGTCGCGCCGATCTCGCTGTTTGCCGATCCCGCTTACCTGCCGGAATGCCTGCTGGAAATGATGCGCCGGCGGAAGCGCTGGGGGCGTCGGAACTGGAGACGCATACCTGGCTGAACAGCCACCCGCGCTGGCTGGCGCTCTTTCCACGCGAATGGCAGGCGAACCTGACGGCGCCGGATGCCGATGTCCGCTGGCACTACGGCTTCTGGGGGCAGTTTGTCACCGCCCGCGGCGCCTTCCACGCCCGCCGCGCCCAGCAGTTGCGCGAAACAGGGCGCTTCCCCTATCCGCCGCGCGCGTCCTGGTGCACATTCGCCACGCTGCGCGCGCATTTGATGGCGATGGGTGACCTGGTGGAAACGGCGTGATATAATCTTTTGTTATGCCCGCGGAAGTGCCACAGCAGTATCTGGCGCGCGTCGCCGATGTCATCGTGGGGAGTATCGCCGAGGAGGTCGAGATACTCCCTGGCGATGTGGTGGCGATGATAAACGGAGAAGCGCCGTCTGATTATATCGCCTACCGCTTCGCCGTCGCCGACGAGGAGGTGACGCTGACGATCCAGCGCGGCGATGAATGTTTCGAAGTCGAAATCGAGAAAGATCCCGACGAAGATCTCGGCATTGTTTTCGAGCATGATGTCTTCGACCGTGTGCGAAGCTGCCAGAATAACTGCGTCTTTTGCTTTGAGAGCCAGATGCCGGCGGGGATGCGTCCCAGCCTGAGCCTGCGCGATGATGATTTCCGCCTCTCCTTCCTGCACGGCAATTTTCTCACCCTCACCAATCTTCGTCCGGGTGATCTCGCCCGCATCGTCCGCGAACGCCTGACGCCGCTCTACGTTTCCATCCACGCTACCGACGCCGACGTGCGCCGCGCGCTGCTGCGCAATCGCAAGGCGGGAGAGATCCTCGCCCAGTTGCGCTTGCTCGGTGAGCACGAGATTCAGGTGCATGGGCAGATCGTGCTCTGCCCCGGGTGGAATGACGGCCCGGTGCTGGCGCGCACGCTGGCCGACCTTGCCGCGCTCTACCCGACGGTGCTCAGCGTGGGCGTGGTGCCCGTCGGCCTTACTGGCTATCGCCCCGAAGGGCCGGACGTGCGCGTGGTGACACCGAACGACGCTGAGGCTGTTCTCGACCTGGTAAGCCGGGTGCAGGCAGAGGTGCTGCCCACACTCGGCACGCGGCTGGTTTTCGCCGCTGATGAGTTCTACCTGATGACTGGCCGTCCGCTGCCGTCCGATGAAGCGTATGAAGACTATGCGCAGGCGGAGAACGGCATCGGGCTGGCCCGGCGTTTTCTCGATGACGTTGCGGCGCTGGACATCCCATCGCTGCCAGCGCAAACAATCACCCTCGCCACCGGCATCCTCGCTGCTCCACTGGTGGAAACCCTCGCGGTGCGCCTGCGCGCCGCGGGCGCCGACGTCCGCGTGGCGGCGGTGCCCAATCACTTCTATGGTGGGGGCGTCTCCGTCGCCGGCCTGCTCACCGGCAGCGATCTCCTCGCCGCGCTTCGGGGCCGCGACCTTGGCGCCGCGCTCATTCTCCCTGCCATCACCCTCAATGCCGACGGTCTTTTCCTCGATGACATGACTCCGGCCGGCCTGGAAGCCGCGCTGGACCTGCCGCTGTATTTCTGTGCGGAGCCGGTGGAGGTAATCTCAGCGGTGACGTGGAATAAATAAAGAACCACCGTATCCGTGGAGGTGAGCGATGCGTGGAATACCTGTGATCGTCTCGTTGGCTGTGCTGGTGGCGACGGTGGCACTGGCGGGAGATTCATATACCCTGACGGAGTCACTGGGGCATCGCTGGTCGCGAGAGTTGATCAGTTTTCCCGTGTCATTCACCGTGGGGGCATGTCGGGATATCACCCGCGTTACAGCAGGCGACACGGCGATACCGTTTCAACTCGCGGAGGTGACGCGGCATGCCGATGGCAGCGTGGCGACCGCGTGCGTGTATGTCATCACCGATCTGGCGCCGCATGAAACCCGTACCTTCACCGCCACCAGTCCACGCCGCCGGGTGGAACCGCCATCCGGCGGCGTGAAAGTGACGGAAGGCAACGTCGTGCTCACGCTGGAGAACGCTGCCGTGGGTGTGAAGCTGCCGTTGGGCAATTTTCAGGCGCCGGCGGTGATCCCCGCGCCATATCAGGGCTTCAAACTGGCGACGGGACGCTGGGTCGGCGGCAGTCAGATGATGGGCAATCCCGCGCCGGTCGGATTGATTGCGGAAGTCATCGCGCGCGGACCGCTCTTTGCTGAAGCCCGCTTGACCTATGCCTATCCGGACGAACGCACCTATTCCCTGACCTGCCGCATCATCGCCGGCGAAGCAGTGGCGCTCTTTTCCGAAAGTTTCAACACCGAAAAGGGGAAAAGCTACCACCGGAATCTTAACTATGACTTCAAACGCTTCGTGCAGGGGCGTTTCGGTTATGCCGACACCTTCGAAAATAGCCACTGGGTGCGGATGAGCCTGGGCGACTTTCAGCCGGAAATAGAGCGCGGTGACCCCTGGTATGGCACGCTGCACCCATGGACGTCCTGGCATGGCGGCATGCTCACTATCCCGCTGGCCAACACGACGGAATACCTGGGGCTTATGGCGCTGCGCGCCGGGCACTGGACGCGCCCGCTGGAGAACCTTCCCCTGGTGAAGCTGCATGGTGACGAATTACTTCTGCAGCTCCCCATCAACGACGGGCGACGGGAGTGGGGTATGCATTTCGGCGCGCCGGATGCCGCGAAACCCACCGGCGAAGAACGCCCTTCCCGCGCCTTCCCCGGCCTTGACCACCCCAGCGCGTTACAGCAGGCGCACACGAAATATGGCGATATCAGTCTGGAGGTGGTGAAGGAGTGGATGCTGGCGTGGTCGGATGTGCGGCCAACGCCGAATCCGGTGAGTATCAATCCACCCGGCAATCTGGCGGAGGTGCGCCAGCGCATCGCGGATGATCCACTGCTGGCACAACGCGCGAAGGAGCATACCGCCTTCTGGGATGGACAGCGCGCGACGAAGGGCTTTCCGCTCATCGGCAACTGGGTGATGACGCCGGAAGGCGCGGAAGATGTCTACCTGGCCTCCGGCACGGCGCAACATGCCCGTGATCTCTTCACCCTTACCCTCGCTCGCCTGCGATATTACACCGAGCAGACATTGGGCGGAGTGGGCTTTACCGGCTACCGTAACGGCCATTCATACGGCATGTTCCACCTGGCGCACTTCCTCATCGGTGTTGCCCGTCAGGCGGATTTGCTGCTCGGGTCGCCGCATCTCACGGCGGACGAAAAAGCGGCACTGCGCGCGCAGTTGGCCTTCTATGCCTATCTCTTCACCGATCAGGATTACTGGCCGCCCAATGAGATCGGTAAAGGGACATATAACATGTATGCCTCGCGCGATGGCGCGGTGGGCTGCCTGGGGGCCGTGCTGGTGGGGCATCCGCGCGCGGTGGCGTGGCAGACCGTCGGCGCCGAACGCGTGGAAGACGTGCTGAACAACTTCATCTACCCCAGCGGCGCCATGCTGGAGGGCATGCACTACTCCGGCGTGACGCTCGACTTCATCCTGCCTTTCGTCTCCATGCTGAAACTGGCCGGCGGCAAGGATTACTTCACTGATGAACGGTTGAAGAAAGGACTGCGCTGGTATGCCTCTTGCCTGCCGCCCACCGATGTGCGTTTTGGACGGGCGTATATGCCGCCGTTCGGCTACAGTCATCCCAGCAATACCTCGCAGTCGGTGCGCTGGGCGGTGGCTGCGGTAATGACGGCGAACACCGATCCCGCCTTCTCCGCGCTGATGATGCGTGTCTGGCGCCAGCAAGGCATGCCTATGAACATGGTGGGCGGCGAAGCAGGATATCGTTCGGCGTTCTTCCTGGGCATGGTAAACCCGGCACTGCCCGCCGCAACGCCGACTGATCTGGTCAGCGCGAAGTGGGACGGCTTCGGCGCGGTGCTGCGCAGCCATCCCGCGTCGCCGCTGGAGACATTCCTCGCCATCCCCACCGGCGTGCCCGGCGGTTTTCGTGCCTACCCGAACGAAGGCGCCTTCCATCTCTATGCCAAAGGCGCGCCGCTCTGCCTGCGTTTCGGTACGCGTTCCTTTAGCGTCATCGGCACGATGCAGGCATGGATGAGCAACCGCATCACCTTCGACCGGCGTGACGAATGCACCAATGATACCGGGAAAATTACCGCGTGGGCCTCGCTGCCGGCGGCCGACCTGTTCACAGGTGAGTACCGCTTTACCCGGCTGGCGGCGCGCGCCCCGCTCACCGAGAAAGAACCGGGACGCATGGAACTCTCCGAGCCGCGCGTGGTGAATACCAAACTGGCGGTGGGCGAAGGAAACGGTTTCTTTGGCGACCAACAGGATGTCCCGCCTCAGCTCTGGCGACGCCAGCTCCTTTTCGCGAAAGACACCGATCCGCTGGGACCCCACTATCTCCTTGTCCGCGACTCGTTCCAGGCGTCGCTGCCCACCGATTGGAACCTCTGGTGCCTGGCTACCGACCTGCGAATCAACGGCGACACTGCAACTTTCACCGGCAAATATGAGGTGGACCTGGATGTTTTGATGGCCGACGCGCCGGACAAAATCGTCACCGGCGCCTGGGGACCGGATACAGCGCAGTTTTACGAACGACAGAAGCTGCTGCAGATGCAGCAAGGGATTAATAACGGTTACTTCGCGCTGCTATACCCTCGCAAGCGCGACGCGGAACCGGTGCCCGTGCTGCGCCGCGCGCTGGACGGCGCCGGCGTGGCGGTGACGCTGCCGGATCGTGCCGACTGGGCCATCCTCGCCGTAGATCCAGTCACAGTAAAGGAAGGCGAAGTGGCCTTCACCGGCCGTGCGGGATTGGCGCAGCGCGGCAAAGAGTGGATGCGCCTGGCACTGCTGGACGGCGACCGAGTCGCGCTGGGCGATTTCGCGCTGATGCACGGCCGCCAGGTGGTAGAGGAAGTGCGCGTGCCGGCGGCGGGCGCGATCAGCGTCACCGCGCGAGCGGATCGCCTTGACGGCGATGCCACCGGCGACTCGCGACAGGTGGTCATCACCATCTCTCCCGCCGCGCGCGTGTTGACTACGCTCACCATTGACGATGTCCCGGCGCCACTGACGGTAACCGGCGTGAATACCTACAGCTTCCAGTTGCCGGCGGGCGCGCACCGGTTTACACTGAAGTAACACAGGGAGTGACGACCATGCGTAATATTCAACCGGTTGGCTGGTTGTGGTTTGCGCTGCTGGCGGCGATTTGCGTCAGCCTGTATTCAGCCCATCGGGCTATGCCTCCGGATGAGGGCGGCGTGGCGGTAGCCGCGGTGTTGACCGGCGCATCGGTGCCGCGCGGTGGACATGCCCGGTCCTTCGCATCGGCGGGCGCGTGCGGACAGGCCGTCTATGCCTATCACACCGCGGTATATGGGGAACACGGCTATGTTCACCCATGGGACAACTACCTGGTGCTTTGCGCGCTGAATGCCCCGGTGACGCGCGCCTTCTCATTGAAGCTGCCGGCGAACACCTTTATCATGCATCCCACGCCGTCACCGGACGGCCGCGTCATCGCGTTCAAGGTGGGGAAAACCGATACCACTCGCACGGCCTTCGCCCTTTATCTGCTGGATACTGAGTTGGAGAAGGTGACACCGGTCGGCGTGCCGGGGACGAAAGTGTGCGGTTGGCGGGCGTTGAGCTGGTCACCGGATAGCCGATACCTCGCGTATCTCAACGGCGATTACCACTGGGGCAATACGCACTATGCGCCACCGAGTCTGTGTGTGTATGACCGCTAGCGCGATGCGGTTCGCGAGATTATCAAGACGCATGAACTGGCCGCGCATGTCGCGTGGACCACGGAAGGGCGTCTGCTCTACAGTCTCTTCCCCGAACCGTATAACCAACCAAGGACGGTGCCGCGCGCCACCGACCGCTTGCCCGGCGTGTATGAAGTCAACCTGATGAATCGGCGCCCCGCCCGTCGCATCATTCCTGACGCCACCGAGCCAACGGTTTCGCCGGATGGACGCTGGATTGCCGCCTTCGCCACGAAAGGCGCGAAACGTGGCGAAATGTGGCCGTTCCGCCGCCAACTGACGCTCTACCCGCGCGCCGGAGGCGCTGCCGTGCCGCTGTCGGCGAATGACGGCGGCCGGGGTATAGCGATCTGCTGGTCGCCGGACAGCCGCCGCATCGCCATCTTCGCGGAACGGTATAATCCCACGCGACTGGCCATCAGCACCTACACACTGGCAAATCGCCGGGAGACCGCGCTAACCGCGATTAAAAATGAGGGGCTGGCCGATCCCGTCACCGCCATCCATGGCGTCGCCCCCCTCGGCACCACCCGCGACGGCCGTACAATGTATCTCCTCCGCCATGGCGAAAAAGAAAGCGCGCCGCACACCGGCTTTCGCGCGCTGGATGTCCTCGATCTGAACACCGCCGCCATTCAGACCGCCTATCAGGTAGACGGCTACGGCGCGCTGGCATGGCGCGAAACTAACCCGTAACCGCTTTAAGGGCGAAAACAGATCACTCTAACTCCAGAATTGTCGTGTTCAGGCGGTGTTTCCCGCGCGCCTCTTTTAGCCAGGCCCAGTACTCAGCATCCATATCGGGACAGAAATGATGTAGCGCCTCTTTCAGTCGGGTGATCTTAACGCCATACTTTTCACTGGTGCGGGCTTTGGCTTCGGCGTTTTCCGGATCTATGAAGAGTTCCGCGAATAACCGTCCGGTTTCTATCGCGGTGCCCTCGCCCTCAATGTCTTTCGGCAGGCCACCGATGATCGCCAGGCCGTAGTAGAGCACGGCATCAATGTCCTCGCGCGTCATCAGCTTGGGGTGGCGATGTGCATTCGTGCCTTCGCTCGATTCCATTTCAACATCACCGGTAGCACCATCAATGTCAATGAGCAGGTGGTACCCGTCGGTGTCCTCGACAAGAGGATTTGGTGGGTCTTCACGGTTTTTGATCTTTTCGACCAGTTTATATTCCCAGCCTTGACCGATATTCTCCAGCAGGTGAATTTTGAAGCGCGGTTGGTAACCGTTATCGCCACCGTTATGGCTGTGCAGAAAATGTGTGGGGAGCAGGCTGGTTTCTTCGGAGAGCAGCGCCGCGAAATGATTGAGGTATGGACCCAGGCAGATCGAACCACCCTCCAGATGTGGGCATGGCGAAATCCGCTCTCCTCTGATCGTTCGCATTTTACTGCGGTCGCATTCTTCATACACATCCTTGAAGAAATACCATTCCGTGTTCACGTCCACGCAGAACTTCTCGGTGAAGGCCTTCAGGCCGCGGATGGTATCGCCGGGGAAGGAAAGGTCGGCATCGCCGGGCTTCACCCAGGCGGCGTGTCCGTCCAGGTAGCCGGCGACCATGGCGCCGCGATGACGATACGCCGGATCCAGACCGCGGTCCGCCTCACCATCAGGCTTGCGGTGCTCGGTATACAGCCGGTTGTTGGGGCCCTGGCAGTCACCGATGATCAGTGTGCGCGCCGGGCAGGCGAGTTTGGCAAGCGGGATGGCGGCTACGCGGAGGTTATAGCCGTATGCATTGGTATACGCGCGGCCGGCGCTGGGGCAGTAATAAATTTTATCAGCAAGGTGGATATTCGACCACACTGTAGCAAAGTCCGGCATGATGCCCTGGTTGTCCTGCGCATACATGATGACGGCGTCGTTAATCTGCCGAACATTGCCCAGACAGGTAGCCTGCCGACCCTTTTCGCGCGCCTGAAAGAGCGCCGGAAAGAGCAGAGCGGCGAGGATGGCGATGATCGCGATGACGACCAGCAGTTCGACCAGGGTGAATCCCGCGTTCCGTGGCATAAGCATGCTCCTTCCTACTTGATGAGCAGCAGGTCCTCGATGAGGCGGTCCAGCTTCTTTATGTAATCATCCGCATATGCTTGCCAGTCGTCTTCCTTCATGGTGGCCCAGTTTTTCGGATAGCCCGCCAGGCGCGAAACCTCCCGACCGTCACTGGAGAGGACGATGAGCGGATAACCGGCCTCATCGTCGAGCCGCTTGATCTTGCTGGTCTGTTCCAGTTCCGGAAAGTTATCGCCGCAGCAGCCGACGAAGCGGAGTTGCAGGCGATACTTCTTTGCCAGCTTCGTCACGCGCGAGAGCAGCGCCTGGGAGAAGTCATATTCGCCGGATGCCATGGTAGGCGTGTTTGTATACATGAAGAGCAGCGTCGGGAAGCGGGTGTCCTTCACCATCAGATCGTATTCGCCCATCGTCTCGATATCCACGTACCACATGGGTGGCAGTTCTTTATGCATCTCTACGTGGCCGTCCGCGTAGCTGGCGATGAAGCCGAAGTTATGGCGGAAGTCAATGTCGGTGGGCTCGGCGAATGTGCGGGTGGCGCTGGCGCTGTCAGCGGTGACGATCTCTTCCGTCGGCTCGGTAATCAGGCTTTCCGGCTTGTCGGCGATGAAGCTGCTATAGGCGTAGCCTACCGGAGCCATCCGGGGTTTGCTGGGACAGATGAGCGTGCGCCGGCTGATTTTGATATCATTCCAGACCCGCGAAGCGGGCGGATAGGAATCCTGGTGATCGTCCTTCCAGACCGTAATCGCCACGTTGATCTGGTGCTGATTGCTCAGGCAAGTGGTCTGCCGTCCCTTCTCCTGCGCCTTGGCGAAGGCGGGGAACAACAGCGAGGCGAGGACGGCGATGATGAGAATGACGACAAGAATTTCGACAAGGGTAAAACCGCGCGTAACCGAGAACCGCATCATGGCACCTCCCGATATAGTGAGGATAAGCGCACTCCCGAAGATCCATCGTCATCCTGGGGAGCAACCGCTAATATTATATCATACCCGCTTGTCTTTCCCTCTTACACGCGCTTTCATGGTATACTATCAGCAAGCTTCCAGGAGGATGCGGCATCGTGCTCTGCCCGAATTGCGGTTCCGAACTCAGTGATGATGCGCCCTTTTGCCTGACGTGCAGTACCTTCGTCGAGACAGAAGCGTCCCCCGCTCCACGCATCGCGTCCACTGATGATCCCATCGCCGACTTACTGCAACAGGACCGCGTGCCGGAGGCACTGACGCTATGCCGGCAGGCACTGCAATCATCTCCAGAGGATGGCGACCTGTATGCGCACCTGGGCGCGTGCTATCGGGCGCTTGGACAGGGCCGCGCCGCGTTGGAAGCGTTTAAGCAGGCGCTGCGCTACCATCCGACCAACCCGGCGGCGGTACAGCGACAACTTGACGCGGTCATTGACGCGATGCGCGCTCCCGGCCCGACCACCACCATCCCGGCTACGGCTTCCGTGGAACTGCGCGGCGGCGCGCGGTTCACCCCGGCGCCGCCACCGGAGCCGACCCCGGCGCAGCGCCGCCTGCGGATGGGCCTGTTTCTCGTGTTTGTCGTCATCGCCCTCCTCCTCATCGGCATGTCTATCTATACCGCACTGCGCCTGCGGGGCGCCAGTCCGCCACAGCCGCGGCATGTGGTGCCGCTGCCGCTCGGACACGAGCCGTCGGGTGGTGGCGCACCGCTGTAAACAGGAAGAAGGAGCGTATGGCTCATCAGGCTCCCGTCCGTCCTCAGGACTACGATGTCTCCGCCGACGCGCTTAAACCGCTGAGTCGTGAACAGGCGCAGCAATACGGCGTGTGCCCGCTTGGTTTGACGCGCGACGGCGCCGGCGTTTTTACGCTGGTACTGGCATGCGCGCAGCCGGACCAGCCCGCGCTCATTGATCAAATTCAGCGCCTCACCGGCTATCGGGTGCAACTCGTGCCGGCGCTGCCGGCGGATGTGCAGCGCGGCATCGAGATGCATTACAGCCTGCACGCGCTGGAG
>JAKIYB010000081.1:0-3604 GCA_022708765.1 Armatimonadota bacterium
TGCTCCGCTACCACCGTCAGCACCCGGCAGACGCCGCGCACCACCTCGTTGAGGTCGGTGGGCTCATAGACCGGCGCCGAGGTCATGCCTTTCACCGCGTCGGCGATCTCTTTCGCGCGCTGCTGGGCAATCTTCGTGCTTTCATCAAGGATAGCGAAAATTTCCGTTACGTCCTCGTAAATCTGCTGGCAGGACACGCGCAGCGAAGGCACCATCTCGCAGACGTCTTCCTGCGGGCGGTCAAGCTGGTCGCTGATTTGCCGGTGAAAATCCTCCATCATCATGCGCAGGGTGTCGCCGGCCATGGAGATAGGGGTGAGCAGGTTCTTGATGTCGTGGGAAATCTGCCCCATCATATCCACGATGGCCGCCGCCTGCGCCTGCTGGAAAAGGCGGGCGGTGATGATGGCGGACGCGACCTGGGTGGCGAGCACTTCCACCACCCTCATGTCTTCCTCATTGAAGAGGCCGCTGCGCTTATTGAGCACCTGCAGCACACCGATGCGGTCGCCGGCCTGCAGGGGCACGGTAATCATCGTCATCGTCTGATACTGGCTCTTTTTATCCACGTCCTGAGTGTGCGCGCGGTCGCGGTTCACGTCATGACTGATGCGCGCTTCGCCGGTGTGAAAGACATCGCCGCAGATGCCCTGGGTGTCGGCGATTTCCAGCCCTGTTATCTTATCCTTGGACGGCCCCTCCACATGGCGAAACACGAGCTTGCCGCGCTCCGGGTCATGAAGGATGATGGAGCCGGCGTCTGCATCCACGGTAGCCATGGCGGTGGTGACGGCGCGCTGGAGCAGTTCGTCCAGATCCACGTGCTGCTGCAGCGCGCGAGTGACGCTGATTACGGCGTCAAGCTGGCGTTCGCGGGCGCGCAGGTGCTGCTCCAGCTCGTCAAAGACAGCGGGCTTCGTGCCGGTGTCGGTCATGGCGCACCTCGCAGGGGCCGGGAGGGGGCTGCCCCCAGCGTGAAAATTTGCATATCGTCGGGAATAATGACCGGCAGATCGTCCCAGGGACCGGGGCCGGGTGAATCCAGATGGGTGAGAAACACGGTACAGTCCGGCGGCAGGGACGCCAGCAGCGCCCTCACCTCGGTATGACCCAGGTGATAGGGCGATTCGTCGTATTCCGTGGCCTCCATGATGACGGCGTGCGCGCCGTCAATGAGCGTGTAGAGCGTCTCCGTCATGCGTGTGTCGCCGGAATAAGCGAGCACGCCGTCGGGCAGCAGCAACCGGTAGCCGAAGGCTTCCAGGTAGCCGTCGGCGTGGGCCATGCGCAGCGGCATGAAGCGCAGGCCGAGGGCGGACTGCGTTTCGCCCTCCTGCGCTTCCACGAAGGTAATCGGACGCGGCCAGCCTTTGCCGGCGACGTCGGGGAAGGCGAGCGCCATCGCTTCGCGCGTCCATGTCTCGATGCCCGGCGGACCGATGATAGCCAGCGGGGCGTCCGTGCGCGACAGAAAGTGGTGATCGAGCAGCAGAAACGGCAAACCGAAGCAGTGATCACCATGAAAGTGGCTGATGAAGACATGGCGAATCACGGCGGGATCAGCCGGCAGCCGCTTCAAATTGGCCAGCAGCGTCGGCCCCGCGTCGAGGAGAATGGTGCCGTTTACCAGCATGCAGCTCCAGTCTCGCTGGGGCGCAAAGGCATTCCCGGTACCCAGAAACACAATTTGCATGGAGTACTCCACAGGAAGCGATAACGCATTATACCACCTCGCGCGCCGGCTGTCAGGCAGTGTGGGAATAGGCCTGTCCATGTCATAGCGCGCGGCTGCTTTTCGTTGGTTACTCGACACGCCGCGGTGGAGACGTCGGTAAAAAGGACAACGGTAGCGACGATGTCTTGCGCGCGATGCATGGCAAAAAAAACGTGCTTGCATTCGGTAACAAAATGTGCTACACTTCCGCGTACAATAATCGAAGGATTCACCAGGGAGACAACACCATGCCCACCTATGACGAGATGAATATCGAAGAAGTGGAGAGCGCGATCCAAAAACTGCGGGAGCGCAAACGACAGTTGAAGAAAACGGGAAAAGCCGCCGAGCGAAAAATTCAGACGCTGGCTCGCCGTCGCGAACGCTTCATGGACCGTGTCCGTGAAATTGACGCGCAGATCGAAGCCCTGCGGACGGAAGTGGCCCTCACGCCCGCCGTGGCGCCGCGCCGCCGCGGTCGCCGCCCGAAATCCATGCAGGTGCCGATCTAGAAATCTCACCGGCGATGTCCGCGATCTCACACACACCCGGCGCGATTTTCGCGGCGGGTATGTGTGTCTGTACTGCAGGTAGACGCATGCCATCAGGTTCACGCATACTGGTTGATAATCGGAAAGCCCGGCACGATTACGAGATTCTCGAAACAATCGAAACCGGAATCGTGCTCACCGGCACGGAGATAAAAGCGCTGCGCGCGGGGAAAGGCAACCTGCGCGACAGTTACGCGCGCGTGGATGATGGAGAGGTGTGGATACACAACATGCACATCAGTCCTTACGAGCAGGGAAACCGCTACAACGCGGATCCGCTGCGCCCGCGAAAAGCTTTGCTGCACCGCGAGGAAATTCGCCGCCTGGTGGGGAAAACGCGCGAAAAAGGCTTGACGCTTATCCCGTTAAAAATCTACCTGTCCGGCGGACGCGCGAAAGTGGAGTTAGGGCTGGCGCGCGGCAAGCGACAATACGATAAACGCGAGGCGATTGCCGACCGGGAAACCGCCCGCGAACGCGAGCGCGCGCTGAAACATGATCGTGAATAACTGGTCAGTAATTACTCTGCCGGTGTTCGGATATCGGAGTCTGTGATGAATGACGTTCTTCGCACGGCGAAAGCTGAATTACGCGCCGCGCTGCGCGCCCAACGCGACCGGATGGACGCGGAGGTCGCGATGGCCGCGAACGCGGCCATCGCCCAGCAGGTGACCCACCTGCCGTCGGTGGCCGCCTGCGGCACGCTCTGTTGTTACCTGGCCTTCGGGCGCGAGGTGGCAACGCGTGAATTGATTGCGCAGGCGCTGCTGGCCGGTAAACGCGTGGTGCTGCCGCGCACGGTGACCGGCGAACGGCGGCTGGCGCTGCACGCCGTTGATGATTTGCACGGACTGGTGCCCGGTCCGTATGGCATCCTCGAGCCGTCCGCCAGCCTGCCGGAAGTGGACCCGGCCGAGGTGGACGTCTTTCTGACGCCCGGCCTGGCATTCGATACGCGCGGCGGGCGGCTGGGCTACGGCGCCGGGTATTACGACCGTCTGCTCGCCGGCGCTCCCGGCTGGCGCATCGGGCTGGCCTACGCGCTGCAGCTTCTCCCCCGCGTGCCAATGGGCCCGACGGATATTCCCCTGGACCTGCTGGTGACCGAGCGCGGGGCGATTGATTGCGCGCTGGCCCGCCGCGAGGGGGACTGGCTGCGACTGCGCGACATGACCTTTTACGGGCATCACGGCGCCCACGAGCATGAGCGCCTCACCGGTATTCGACTGGCCATTGACGCCGACCTGCGGCTGGATTTGCAGGCGCCCGGCCTCACCGACGATTTGACCACCACGGTGGATTATCCCGCCATCTACGGTCTTATCGCGTCCATTCAGAG
>JAKIYB010000081.1:3614-12031 GCA_022708765.1 Armatimonadota bacterium
CCTGCTGGAATCCCTCGCGGCCCGCATCGCCGACACCGTCCTCGCTGAATTCCCCGCCGTCGCGGAAATTCGCGTGCGCGTCCGCAAGTTCCACCCGCCCGTCGGCGGTCCGCTGGACGCCTTCGAAGTGGAGCTGGCGCGGGAGCGGATGGATTGGACGCGGCCTCGACGGGGGTGAGTCGGGCGCGAAACCCGTGGAACTGGCTGTCACCGTAATTCACTCGTTCGAAGCTGGCCGGTGGTTTTCAGAAAAACCACGCAGCACCTCCAGCAGCGCGGGGCCGTAGCGCTGCACTTTACGGTCGCCCAGACCGGAAATCTCTTTCAATTCTTCCAGCGTTTGCGGGCGGGCGAGGGTGAGTTCGCGCAGCGTGCTGTCGTGGAAAATCACGAACGGCGGCAGTTCCGCCTCCTGCGCCAGCTCCTTGCGCAGTTCCCGCAACGCCTCCCACAGCGCCGCGTCCGCCGGCGTCGTCGTGCTCTCCAATGCGAGCATGGCGCGGCGGCGCTTGCGCTCGCGTCGGGGCAGCGGATCTTTGCGCAGCGGCACGGCGTCCTGCCCTCGCAGCACCTGCATGCCGGCGGGGGTGATTTGCAGCGTGCCATGGCCATCGCCGTCCACGGTGAGGTACCCCAGCGCCACCAGTTGGCGAAAGACGGAAGCCCACTCCTTGCCGGACAGCTCTTTCCCCCCGCCGAAGGCGCTCACCCGGTCGTGCCCTAAGCCGGCGACGCGCGGATTCAGCGTCCCGGTGAGCACGTCGCACAGGTAGGTCACCCCGAAACGCTGCCCGGTCTGCCGCGCGCAGAAGAGCGCCTTGCGCGCCGCCAGCGTGCCGTCCCACGTTTCCACCGGCGTGAGGCAGGTGTCGCAGTTGCCGCACGGCTCGGGCCGCTCCTCGCCAAAATACGTCAGCAGCACCTGCCGGCGGCAGCCCGCCGTCTCGCAGTAACCGAGCAGCGCGTTGAGTTTCAGCGTCTCAATGCGCTTGTGCGCTTCGTCGGCGGTGGACTGCGCGAGAATCCGGCGCATGAGCGCGACATCGCCGAGGCCGTAGAGCATCCAGGCATCGGCGGGCAAGCCGTCGCGCCCCGCGCGCCCCGTCTCCTGATAATAGGCTTCCACGCTCTTCGGGATGTCCAGGTGGGCGACGAAGCGCACGTCCGGCTTGTCAATGCCCATGCCGAAGGCGATGGTGGCGACGATAATCACCCCGTCCTCGCGCTGAAAGCGGTCCTGGTTGCGCTGGCGGGCGGCGGCGTCCATGCCGGCGTGATAGGGCAATGCGTTCCAGCCCTCCGCCGCCAGCCAGTCCGCGATCTCCTCGGTCTTGCGGCGGGACAGGCAGTAGACGATGCCGGCGTCGCGCGGGTGTTCGGATTCGAGAAAGTAGCGCAACTGCGCCTTCGTATTCGTCTTCTGCTCTACCCGGTAGCGGATATTGGGCCGGTCAAAGCCCGCTACGAAGAGTTCCGCGTCTTCCAGCCGCAGCTTTTCCACGATTTCCCGACGCGTCAGCGCGTCGGCGGTGGCGGTGAGCGCCAGCCGGGGGATGCCGGGGAAGCGCTCGTGCAACACGGCGAGGAAGAGGTATTCCTCGCGAAAATCGTGCCCCCACTGCGAAACGCAGTGCGCCTCGTCTATGGCGAAAAGAGCGAGGGAACTGCGCGCAAGCAGCGCCAGCGTGCGGTCGGTGAGCAGGCGCTCGGGCGCGACGTAAAGAAGATCGAGGGCGCCCGCTTCCACCTGCTGCTCCACCCGCTGCGCTTCCGCCGGGGTGAGCGTGGAGTTGAGAAAGGCGGCGCGCGCGCCAAGCTGGCGCAACGCGCTCACCTGGTCCTGCATAAGGGCGATGAGCGGAGAGATGACTACCCCCACGCCGGGACGCAGCAGCGCGGGCAGTTGATAGCACAGCGATTTGCCCCCGCCAGTGGGCATCAGCACGAAGGCATCGCCGCCGGCGAGCACCCGGCTGATGATCGCTTCCTGCTGCCCGCGAAAGCGGTCGTAGCCGAAGACGCGCCGCAACACGTCGCGCATCTGGTCGGTCTGTTCCTGTGGCAAGCGGCATTGCGTGGTCATGGGCGTCAGCGCCGTCTTCCTCACCGGCGCCCTCAGTATAACGCGCGGGACGGATGCGTGCCATAGCAAACAGGGACGGCGGGAAGATGCCTCCCCCGCGCCGGATGGCGCGAGGGAGCGCGGTTACTCGGTGAAGACCGGTTGGGGTTCCGCGTCGTCCTTCGGTTTGATGCGCAGCAGGCGTTCCTTAAAATGCGTGACGCGCTGGCCGAGGTCGTCCAGAATCTCATAGAAGACCGGCACCATGAGCAGGGTGAGGAACATGGACAGCAGCAGGCCGCCGATGACCGCGATGGCCATGGGCTGGCGCATTTCCGAGCCCTGGTTGAGCGCCAGCGCGGTGGGCAGCATGCCGAAGATCATCGCCATCGTCGTCATGAGAATCGGCCGCAGTCGCGTGGGACCGGCGCGCAGCAGCGCGTCCCGGCGCGGCAGTTTGTGGTCGCGGCGCAGCGTGTTGGTATAGTCCACCACCAGGATGGCGTTTTTCGTCACCAGGCCCACGAGCATGATGACGCCGATCATGGAGACGATGTTCAGCGATTTGTGCGAGAAGGAGAGGGCGAAGAGCGCGCCCGCCATCGCCTGGGGCACCGCCAGCATGATAATCAGCGGCGAGAGCAGCGACTCGAAGAGCGCCGACATCAGCATGAACACCATGAGGATGGAGAGGCCCAGCGCGCTGAACATGTTGGCGAAAGACTCCGCCATCTCTTCCGCCTGCCCCGCCCACTTCACCGTCACGCCGTCCAACTCGCCGTTCGCCCGCAGTTGCGCGATGCCTTCGTCAATGCCCGGCTTCACATTGCCGATGGGGTAGCCTTCCATCAGGTTTCCCTGCACCGTCACCGAGCGCTGGCGATTCGTGCGCTCCACCTTGGTGGGGCCGACCGCGTTCTCGAAGGTGGCCACCTCGTACAGGTAAAGCGGCTGGCCGGAGGCGCGTGTGCCCACTACCATCGTCGGCACCAGACTCAGCATGTCGCGCTGCTCCTCCGGCAGGTAAACGCGGATATCGTATTCCTTCCCGTTCTCGCGATACTTCGTGGAGGTGTCGCCTTCCAGGCTGGTGCGCAGCGCGGAGGCGATCTGCGCCACGCTGACGCCATACTGCGCCGCGCGGTCGCGGTCAATATGCGCCTGCAGTTCCGGACGCCCCGAGCGCCAGGAGAGCTCCACGCCATAGGTGCCTTCGGTCTTGCGCACCACGTCGGCGATCTGGTTCGACGCGCGCTGAATCGCGGGCATGTTGTCGCCGGTGACTTCGATGGAGATCATCGCGCCGCCGGGCCCTCCGGTTTCCTCCGCGGCGCTCACTTTCACGCCGGGGATGGGCTTCGTATTCGCGAAGTAGTCGTTAATCTGCTCGATCACCTTATCGGTGCGCAGCATGCCCTTTGTAAAGTCCACAAGTTGCACATTCATCGAGGCCATATTCGACTCGGCGCCGCTTGCCCCGCTGAAGCGGTTGCCGCCGGACGCCCCGACGGTGGTGAAAACCGTCTCCACCTGCGGAAAAATTTTCCGGTCAAGCAGCGTCTCCTCCACGAGGCGCGCGGCGGTATCGGTCGTGTCGAGCGCGGTGCCGACCTGCGCCTCCACCGTCACCGTGAAGGAGCCCTGGTCCATCTTCGGCACGAACTCCTGGCCGAACTTGGCGGGGATGAAAAGGCAAACGAGGATGAGCGCCACGGCGCCCACCGCCAGCGGTTTGAAGACGCTCATCGGGTTGAAATCCGGGCGGCTGCGGCGCGGCAGCGAGAGCATGTAGCCCAGGACGCCGAAGACAAGCAGGACCATCAGCGTTGGGATCATCGGCGTGAAGGGCGCTTTGCTGATTTTACCGATTATGCCGGACGACATCACCGCCAGTACGATGGAGACAACAAGCGCCACGACTACATACAGCACGCGCATGGCCCCCTGCAGCAGCCAGGCCACCCACCAGATGCCAATGATGAGAATCAGCGCCACCAACAGCAGCGGCACGCCCGCCAGCACGCCGGCGGTCGGTTTCGGCATCGCCACCGCGATACTCGCCACGAAAGTCATCAAGCCCAGGGCGATGACCGCCGGGCGGTGGTCCAGCGCCCACAGCAGCAGGCGGCGGTAGGTCTCTTCCAGGCGGGAGTAGCCGGCTTCCCAGGCGGTGAAGAAGCGGCGGAAGAGGCCAGGGTGTTCGCGTCCGCGCTCCTCGGCTTCCTCCTCTTCCTCGTGGCTTTTCAACCAGCGCGAGGCCAGCATCGGGGTAAGGGTGAAGGAAACGAAGAGCGAGAAGAGGGTGGCGGTGGCCACCACGATACCGAACTGGCGGAAGAACTGCCCGACGATGCCGCCCATGAAGGCGATGGGCACGAAGACCACCACGTCCACCAGCGTAATCGTCATCGCGGCAAGGCCGATTTCCATGCGGCCGTCAATGGCCGCCTGCTTCACCGATTTGCCCATCTTCAGGTGACGGTGGATATTTTCCAGCACCACGATGGAGTCGTCCACCAGAATGCCCACCGAGAGCGAGAGGCCCATCATGGACATCATGTTGATGGAGAAGCCGAGGATGTTCATCACCAGGAAGGTGGCGATCATCGAGGTGGGGATGGCCAGCGCGACGATAAACGTGCCGCGAATGCTGTGCAGGAAAAGAAAGACGATGAGCACCGCGAGTAGCGCGCCTTCGAAGAGCGCCTTATACACGTCCTCCAGCGTCTCCTCGATGAATTTCGACTGGTCCCAGGCAACTTTCACCGCCACCGTATCCGGCGGCAGCAAGACCGGCTCACCGGCACGCCGCTTTTTCTGCATTTCATAGGAGGCTTTCGCCAGGCCCTTGCGCGCGAGGAACTCCTCGCCGGTGAGATTCTCCAGCTCTTTGCGGACTTCCTCGACCACCTTCACCGTGTTGCCGTCCGACTGCTTCTGCACGGTGAGGGCCACGCTGTTGCCGCCGTCCACGCGGGTGTAGGTGTTGGCATCGGCGACGGTATCGTCCACAACACCGCCCACCACCACGTCGCGCACCGTCAGATTGGTGCTGCCGGCAATGTTGGGAATACGCACGTTGAGAATCTGCTCGGGATCGGTGAATTCTCCCATTACGCGCACCGCGCTGGTGCGGCTGGCTTCGTCAATGGCGCCGGAGGGAAGGTTCAGGTTCTCCGCCTGCAGCGCGCTTACCACCTGCTGAATGCTCAGTCCATACGCCTGCAGGCGGGCCTGATCAATCCGCACCTGGATTTCGCGCACGTCGCCGCCGGAGACGAAGACGGAGGCGACGCCCTGCACCTGGCTCAACCGGTCTTTCAGCACGTCATCCGCGAGCCGGCGCACCTCGATGGAGGACAGACGGTCGCTGGTGAGGCTGAGGGAGATGATGGGGATGGCTTTGACGTCCGCCTTCATGACGGTGGGCGCTTCGGCGTCCTCCGGCAGCCTGTTGCGCAGCACATCCAGCTTGCTGCGGATATCCGCCATCGCCACGTCCACATTGGTGCCCAGCTCCATCTCCATCATCACCTGCGAGACGCCTTCCGAGGAGGTGGAGGTGAGCTTTTTCAGGCCGCTGATGGTGCTCACCGAGTCCTCGATGGGCTTGGAGATGAGCGTCTCCACCTCTTCCGGACCGGTGCCCGGATAGATAGTGGTGATGACGACCATCGGGAATTCAATGTCGGGATACAGGTCCACCGGCAACCGGCTGCGCGACTGCAGACCAAGCACGACCAGCGCCAGCACCAGCATGAGAATCGTCACCGGACGGGTGATGGATAATCGGGTTAACCACATGATAATATCTTCCTTGGCGCATCAATCAATTCGTCTTCGCTTCCGCCACGCTGATTTTATCGCCGTCCTTCAGCGTCTGCTGGCCGGTGACGATAAGGCGGTCGCCGGGATTCACGCCGCTGAGCACCTGCACGGCGGCGGCGTCACTGGCGCCCAGCGTGACGGCGCGCTCGCGGGCGACGTCATCCTCCGCCACGAAGACGAGAGTGCGGCCGTCGCGTTTCACCAGCGCGTCCTTCGGCACGGTGACGGCGTTCGGGTGGCGGGCTACGACGATGGCGCCGCGGGTAAACATGCCGGGAAAGAGCGCCGGCGAGGCGGGCACCATCACGCGCACGGTGAAGTTGCGCGTGCGGGCATCCACCACCGGCACCACCTTCTCCACGGCGCCGGCGAAGATATGCGCCGTCTTGCCGGCGTAGAGATTGCCGCGGTCGCCTTGCAGCGCGTCTACCGTCAGCGTCACCTGCTGGCCGGCGCGCAGGCGCGGCGCCTCCAGTTCGGAAACCTGCGCTTCAAAGTAGAGCATATTATTCGTGGAGATCTTCAGCACCGACTCGCCCGACCCCATGCTCTGACCGACCTCCGCCATGCGCGCGGCGACGACGCCGCTGACCGGAGAGTAGATATACATGTAATCCAGCAGTTGGGTCGCCGAAGTGAGCGCTTCGCGCGCCTGCTGCACGACGGCCTGCGCGGCCAGCACGTCTTTGTCGCGCATCACGTTCACCTGGCGCGCGGATTTCGCCGCTTCCAACGCCGCTTTCGCCTGACTCACGCCGGTTTTCGCAATCTCGACATTGGCGAAGGCTACGTCCGTCTGCTTCAGGTTGGCCTTCGCCGTATCGAGGCCTTCCTGCGCCTGGCGCACGGCGGCTTCCGCCGTCTGGATATCTTCCTGGCGCGGGCCTTCCTGCACCAGCGAAAGCTGCTGTTTGGCGGATTGAAGCTGCGCCTCGGAGACTTTCATCTTCGTCTCCGCGCCGTCGAGGATGGCTTTCGACACCGCGCCTTTATCGTAGAGCTGCCGGTAGCGGTCGAAATTCGCTTTGTCGAGGTTGTAGGTCGCCTGCGCCAGCGTGACGTTCTGCTCGGCGATCTTGCGTTCCTGGGTGCGCGAACCGTTCTTCAACAGCGTCAGCCGGCTTTTCGCGGCGTCCACCGCGGCGTCGGCGGCCTTCACCTGCGCCTTGGCGGTCGCATCTTGCGCTTCGGCGGCGGTTTTGGCCTGCTCCAGCCGCGCCTGTGCGGCTTCCACCCCCGCCTGCGCGGTGGCGATGCCGGTGTCGGTGGCGGTGGCCTGCTGCAGCGCCGCCGCTTTCGCCTGTTCCAGCCGCGCTTTGGCCGCCTGCAGCGCGGCGGTAGCCGCGCGTACCTGCGTCTGGGCGTCGTGCTCTTCCAGGCGGGCGACAAGCTGACCCTTCTCCACGCGCGTGCCGGCCTTGCCAATAATCCAGGCCATGCGGCCGGCATAGCGCGTGCCCACCTCCACCTCGTCATGCGGCTGCAGCGTGCCGGTCACATCCACGCGCTCGTCCAGCAGGCGCGGGGTGACGGTGAGCGCGGTGACCGGCGCGGCCGCCGTTTCGGACGTGTTGTCCTTCTCCGCGGACGCCGGCGGCTTGCAGCCGGTGCCGGCGACCAACAACAGCACGATTCCGAGGAGCGGGAACGTGTATTTTGCCATCATTGTCTTCTCCGAAGTCCTTTCGCGTTACGCTTCATCAGCAACGGTGGTGTCATGCATGCGCTCGGTAACCTGTTCCAGCGCGCGGCTCATTTGCTGCAGCAGCTCCTGCATCTCGCCGATCTTGGCGAGGATGAGCATGTGCGGATGCAGCGGATGGCGGAAGACGAGTACCTTATCTCCCGGCTGAATATCGCAGTCTTTGCGGGCGTCGGCCGGGATGACCACCTGGCCGCGCTCTCCCAGAGTCGCCGACCCGTAGAAGTACCGCTCAATATCGCAATTTGCCATAGTCTCCCTCACATGAATATGAAAAGTATGATTCATCATACGAATACGCTTGCCCGTATGTCAAGAGGAAGACCGGGGGACGGGCGAGAATAGTGAGGCGAATGCCGGGTGAGAGGTGAAGGAGCGTCATCATGTTAACCCGTACTCGTTTGCTGGAGTTGCTGGCCGCCGTGCGCCGCGTGCGCGTGGGGGTGGTAGGCGACGCCTGCCTGGATGTCTACTGGGAAGCGGATATGACCCGCAGCCGGCTGGCGCGAGAGAATCCGCACTATATCCTGCCGGTGATGGCCGAACGGCTGGCGGCGGGCGGCGGCAGCCACGCCGTCGAGTGTGTTGCCGCGCTGGGCGCCGCCGCGCCGATGCTCGGTGTGGTGGGAGATGACTGGCGCGGGCGCGAGTTGCGCCGTCTCGCGGAGGCGGCGGGCATTGACACCACGCACCTGCTCACCGCGCCGGACCGTCTCACCACCGCCTACTGCAAACCGCTGCGCAAAGGCCTTTCCGATGTAGTCTACGAGGATCCGCACCTCTATTTCGAGAACCAGACGCCCACGCCCCCCGCGCTGGAAGCCG
>JAKIYB010000082.1:0-6386 GCA_022708765.1 Armatimonadota bacterium
GACACCGCCACCGGCCGGGCGCTGAATATCGTTCGGTTAGCGCGAGTGTTAGACACGCCGCCGTTTACAAAATGACCGGTTCGTGTGAGGTGGATGCGACACGCCGCCACACCGCAGCCCCTATAATGAGGGTGCTCGACGCGCGGGGCGCCGCCGGCACAGGCGCCGTCCCGTTCGGGGCATTCCGATACCATCACTGTCTCGGATCACGCACCGCGAGCAACAGCTTACCAGCGAATGATGAACTAAGGAGCGCACTATGGAAGTTTTACGTGTTTCTGCGAAGTCGAACCCGAACTCCGTCGCCGGCGCGCTGGCCGGCGTCATCCGGGAGAAAGGCGCCGCCGAGTTGCAAACCATCGGCGCCGGCGCCCTCAACCAGGCGGTCAAAGCGCTGGCCATCGCCCGCGGCTTCATGGCGCCCTCCGGGGTGGACCTCGTCTGCCGGCCTGCCTTTACCGACCTCGTCGTGGACGGCTCGGAACGCACCGCCATTCGCCTGATGATCGAACCGAAATAATCGGCTCGTCATCGGCTCCATACCCAACGGGGCAGGCTGTATATACAGCCTGCCCCGTTCTATTGGGATATCCCTGACGCGTCGTCGCCACCGTCTTCGCACGAGCGTGGGTTCACACGCTAGCCGACGGTGGTTATGCCCCCTCCAGAAGTCATGTGAAAGTAGTCGCGCACTCCATACAAGGGCCCTTCCGCGCTTTGTCAAGTGTTTGCTTCGCACATTTTTTCTGTCACCCCCTTGATTCGCCGTGAGATTATGGTATAATGTGCCGGTTTACGCCCATGTTCCATCACGTTCGACAATCCGCGTTTTCGCTTCGGTCGCTGTTGCGCGCGCTGCGCGCGGTACGGCATGCGCACGCGCGGGCGCTGGTCGGGCCGATGGGCTGCGCGCGGTATCACACGGAAGATAGCTGCATCTGGCAGACAGATGCTTTTCGCGGCACGCATGACGCAGAGAGAACACGATTAGGTCCGTTGCAGACCTGGTCGTGTTCTTTTTATTAACCGAGGGGCAGGTCGCCCCGGAACGGCATGAAACGGGCATCCGGGATTGGGTGCATGCAATCCCGGATGCTTCTCATGAATACACACTATTTCGCTGAGGGAGGAAACTATGTCCAGTCAGATTGCGATGAGTAGATACGTCGCAGCGGTGCTCGAGGATACTCGCCGCCGGCACGCCGGCCAGGTGGAGTTCCTGCAGGCAGTCGAGGAAGTCTTTGATACGATCTCGCCGGCCATCGAGCGCGATGCCCGCTACCAGCGGCACGCAATTCTTGAGCGCGTCGTCGAACCCGAGCGCGTAATCATTTTCCGCGTACCCTGGCAGGATGACCAGGGGAAGGTGCATGTGAACCGCGGCTACCGCGTCCAGTTCAACAGCGCCATCGGGCCTTACAAGGGCGGCTTGCGCTTCCACCCATCGGTCTCGCTGTCCATCATCAAGTTCCTGGGCTTTGAGCAGATCTTCAAGAACTCGCTCACCACTCTGCCCATGGGCGGCGGCAAGGGCGGCTCGGATTTCGATCCCAAGGGCAAGAGCGATGACGAAGTAATGCGCTTCTGCCAGTCCTTCATGACCGGTCTCTGGCGCGTCATCGGTCCAGATACCGACGTGCCGGCTGGCGACATCGGCGTGGGCGGCCGCGAAGTGGGCTATCTCTTCGGCCAGTACAAGCGGCTGACAAATGAGTTCACTGGCGTGCTTACCGGCAAGGGCCTGGGCTGGGGCGGCTCGCTCATTCGCCCGGAAGCCACCGGTTACGGCTGCGTCTATTTCGCGGTAGAAATGTTGAAAACTCGCGGTATGGACTTCCAGGGTAAGGTCTGCACGGTCTCCGGCTCCGGCAACGTGGCCCAATACACCGTGGAGAAACTGCTGCAGCTCGGGGCCAAGACGGTGACGCTTTCCGACTCCAGCGGCACTATCTACGATCCAGACGGCATTGACGCCGAGAAGCTCGCGTGGGTGATGGACCTGAAGAACGTGCGCCGCGGCCGCATCGCCGATTACGTGAAGCAGTTCCCCGGCGCGCAGTTCCTGGAAGGCCAGCGCCCGTGGGGCATTCCCTGCGACTGCGCGTTCCCGTCGGCCACCCAGAACGAGATTGACGGCAGCGACGCCCGCACGCTGGCGTCCAACGGCTGCTTCCTGGTCGCCGAGGGCGCCAACATGCCCAGCACGCCGGAAGCCATCGAAGTCTTCATGGGGAACGGCTTCCTCTATGCGCCGGGCAAGGCCGCCAATGCCGGCGGCGTCGCCACCTCCGGCCTGGAGATGGCACAGAACTCCATGCGCATCGCCTGGCCGCGCGCTGAAGTGGATATGCGCCTGCAGCAGATCATGCAGAGCATCCACGATAGTGCCCGCACCGCCGCCACTGAGTTCGGCCAGCCGGACAACTACGTGATGGGCGCCAACATCGCCGGCTTCCGCAAAGTCGCCGATGCGATGATTGATCAGGGTCTGGTGTAAGCGCCGCTTAAACATGGGGAAAACACAGGGACGGCGTTCGCGCCGTCCCTGTTGGTTCTCGCCCAGAAAAGAAAGGTACTCCTATGCTCAAGCCCGAGATGCTCACCACCGGACTGCCTGGACTGGACCGCGCGCTGAAGGGCGTCATCGCCGGCGATAATATCGTCTGGCGGGTAGATGATATCGAGGAGTACCTGACCTTCGTGCGGCCGTTTTGCGAGGCGGCACGGCGCAACGGGTGTAAGCTGGTCTATTTTCGTTTTGCCTCTCACCCGCCGCTGCTGCCGGACGACACCGGCGCCGAGGTGGTGGAGCTGCACCCGGAGGAGGGATTCGAGGCGTTCATCGCCGACGTTCACGCGGTCATCGAGCGGACTGGACGCGGTGCGTTTTACGTCTTTGATTGCCTCTCTGACCTGCTGGTTGACTGGTATTCCGACCAGATGCTGGGCAACTTCTTCATGCTCACCTGCCCGTATCTATACGACCTGGAGACCGTCACCTACTTCGCGCTGCTGCGCAACTACCACTCCTCGCATGCCGTGGATCCCATCCTGCAGACCACGCAGCTTTTCATTGATGTCTATCGCTCGCACGATAAGCTCTATATTCGCCCACTGAAAACGCAATATCGCTACTCCGCCACCATTGACATGCTGCACGTATGGGAGGGGAACGATTTCCTGCCCGTCTCCGCGTCTTCCGTCATCGCCGAGATTCAGGCGCATTCCTGGGCGGGGATGGACGCCGACCTCATCCATGGCTCCTGGGAGCGCACCTTCATCCGCGGGCGCGAGCTCTGCGAGCTGACGAATTGCGAGGCGCTGCCCGAGGACGCGCGCGGGGTGTATGACCGGCTGGCGCGCATGGTCGTTTCGCGCGATGAAGCGATGCTAAAACTCGTCTCGCGCTACCTCACGCTCAATGATATCCTGGAGATTCGCAAGCGCATCATCGGCACCGGGCTCATCGGCGGCAAGACCATCGGCATGCTGGTGGCGCGCGCCATCATTCGCGAGCACAGCCCGCGCCTGTACGACGTGCTGGAACCGCACGATTCGTTCTACGTCGGCTCCGACGTCTTCTATACTTACCTGGTGCGCAACGGCATCTGGTGGATGCGCCAGAAGCAGCGCGATCCGGAGACGTTCCTCGACGACGCCGGCCTCGCGCGCCAGCGCATCCTCGCCGGCGCTTTCCCCGATTACATCGTGAAGCAGTTCGAGGAGATGCTGGATTATTTCGGCCCGTCGCCGATCATCGTGCGCTCCAGTTCGCTGCTGGAAGACAATTTCGGCAACTCCTTTGCCGGAAAATACCCGAGCGTCTTCTGCGCGAACCAGGGGCCGAAGGAGCGGCGGTTGGAGGACTTTTTAGCAGCGGTGCGCACCGTCTACGCCGGCACCATGAGCGAAGAGGCGCTGCGCTACCGCGAGCGGCGCGGCCTGCTCGACAGCGACGAACAGATGGCGCTGCTGGTGATGCGCGTCTCCGGCGCGCGGTACGGCAGCAATTTTTACCCGCAGATGGCGGGCGTGGGCTTCTCCTATAATCCTTACGTCTGGAGCGAGTATATTGATCCGCGGGCCGGCGTCATTCGCCTGGTCTTCGGCCTCGGCACGCGCGCGGTGGATCGCTCGGACGACGACTACACCCGCGTGGTGGCGCTGAATGCGCCCACTCGCCGGCCGGAGGCGAACTACGATGAGGTGCGGCAGTATTCGCAGCAGCGGGTGGATTACCTCGATCTCGACGCCAACCAGGTGGTCTCCGGACTGATAGACGACGTGGTGCTGCAGAGCCCCGGCGTGCCCGTTGACATGTTCGCCGACCGCATTCCCGCCTCGCTCTCTTCGGCGGTGCGCCATAACGTGCTCACCTTCAACCGGCTGCTCGCCGACACGCCGTTTGTCGCCGACTTGCGCGAAATGCTGGCGCAGCTTGAGGGCGCGTACGGCGCGCCGGTGGATATCGAATTCACGGCGAACTTCTTCGACGGAGAGACCTACAGCATCAACCTGGTGCAGTGCCGGCCGCTGCCAGTGGCGGGGGCGGAGGTGACGCGGCTGCCGAAGCTGAAGGTGAAGGCGAAGGACGCTATCATTCGCGCACACGGGGCGGTCATCGGACAAAGCCGGCTGGTGGCGGTGTCGCGCTTCATCTACATCTCACCGCCCGCGTATAGCATCCTGCCCGACCGCGACCGCTACACCATCGCGCGCGTCATCGGCATGGTCAACCGCGCCAGCGAAACGAGCGAGACGCAGGCGCTGATGCTGCTGGGGCCGGGTCGCTGGGGCACCAGCACGCCGTCGCTGGGGGTGCCGGTCTCTTTCACCGACATCAACCGCGTCTCCGTGCTCTGCGAGATCGTCACCATGCACGACAATCTCATCCCCGACGCCTCGCTGGGCACGCATTTCCTCAACGAGTTGGTGGAGATGGATATCCTCTACCTGGCGCTCTTCCCCGGCCAGGGCGACAACCGGCTAGACGGCGCGTTCTTTGAGAATGCCCCCAACCGCCTGGCGGAGATCGCTCCCGACGCCGCCGAGTGGGCGCACGTCGTCCGCGTCCTCGACGCCGCCGACTTCAGCACGCCGATCACCCTCGCGGCGGACGCGGTAGAGCAGAGTGTTATCTGTTATCGAGGGTAAGACGCTGAATGCGCTGGTAGATATGTCTTGCGTATCTCATGGCAGGTGATCTCCGCCATCAGGCAGAATAGATAATACAGTGCCATCGGCAGGCCGCGCGCTGGTCCCGCGCAACAGGCCTGCCGTGGCTGACAACCCGAGTTGAGGGAGGAAATGATGGTCTCGCAGACACTGCTTGCGGGCCAGCGGTTGCTGGCGTGCGACGTTGACGGCGTATTGACCGAGGGCGGCATTATCTACGGCTCCGGCAATCAGGAATCGAAGGTGTTCAGCATCAAGGACGGGTTGGGCATTCGGGTGGCGACGTGCAGCCACTTTCCGGTGGTCTGGTTGGCGCGGCGGTCGGCGGACGCGGTGGCGCGCCGCGCCGCCGAGTTGAACGTGCAGCTCTACCAGGGCGAGAGCGATAAGGAAGCTGTGCTGCGCCGCGTGGCGGAGCAATACGGTCTAGCGCTGGAAGCGATCACTTACGTCGGCGACGACCTGGATGATCTGCGGCCCATGGGCATCGCCGGCCTGGCGGTGGCGGTGGCGGACGCGGCGCCTGAGGTGCAGGCGGCGGCCGACGTCGTGACCCGCGCGCCCGGCGGCAAAGGGGCTGTGCGCGAAGTCATCGAGCTGCTGTTCCACGCCCAGGAGCGTTGGGACGCGGCGCTGGAATGTTACCTGGACAGCCTGGCCTCGCCGAAGGCGGCGCACCTGCTGCGCGCGTAACCGCGCACAGATGGTTCACCACAACGGCGCGCCCGGCTTCGGGCGCGCCGTTGTGTTTGGTGTGCGGGGGAGGCAGGATGAAGAGGTGAAGAGGTGAAGTTGGTCGAGTATGCGTTTGCGGAAAGGGGTTCTTATGGTAGATCAGGCGATTCTGGCGCGGCAGAGGCTGCTGGCCTGTGATGTAGACGGGGTGTTGACCGACGGCGGCATCACGTATGCCAGCGGCAATCTGGAGACGAAGGAGTTCAGCATCAAAGATGGGTTGGGCATCCGGCTGATGAACGTCGTCCATTTTCCAGTGATCTGGGTGGCGAAGCGGATGTCCGACGCGGTCACGCGCCGCGCCGCCGAGTTGAACGTGGTGGCCTACCAGGGTAGCGCGAACAAGGCCGCGCTGCTGCGCCGCGTGGCCGAGGAGCATGGCATCGCGCTGGAGGAGATGACATACATCGGCGACGATGTGGACGACTTGCCCGCCATGCGCATCGTCGGGTTGCCGGTGGCGGTGGGCGACGCGG
>JAKIYB010000082.1:6420-11941 GCA_022708765.1 Armatimonadota bacterium
TGCCGCGCTCTACGTCACCGAGATTCCCGGTGGCTACGGCGCCGTGCGCGAGGTGATTGAACTGCTGCTCACCGCGCAGGGACGGATGGATGAGGCGGTGACGGGATATCTGGCGCACGTGGCGCCGTCCGAGCAGTAGCGTTGTTCGTCTTTTACCCCCTCCTGTTCACCCGGTGAGCGCTACAATGGTAATGAAGCGGGAGGTGGGTATGCGCTGGGTGATGCTGCTGCAGGGAGTGTTGGCGTTAGGGTTGCTAGCGGGCTGCGGGGGTGGCGGCGAAACGACACGGGTGCTGGTGGTGACGCCGGACGAAGTGCGGTTGAGCTATTTCCACTGGAAGGTGGGCACGGTTTCCGGCGCCGGCGGGCAGGAGGAAGAATTTTTTGAAATCTTCGCGAAGCTGGCGATCCCGCGCAGTGCCTCTGTCTACGCTAACATGAAGCTGGCGCTGCCGGAATTGCCGCGACCGCTGGGGATGGCGGGGCCGCTGGCACTGGCGCCCGGCGACGGCATCAGCGATGAAGCCGTACCGCTGCATGTCTACTGGGGCGCGGGAGATGTAGTTCCCGCCGGCCAGCCGCTGATTGTACGGCCCGGCGACTGGCTGCCGGGGTTTGCACAGCCAGGCGATCTATACTTCTACAGCGGACATGCCGACCTGGATGCCCCGGTGGCGCTGGTGACGGCGCCGCGGGTGACCGCCGATGACTTCACGCGAGATTACACGCTGCCCGCTGGGGAGATGCTGGCCATCCCGCGCATCACCTATCCGGTGGCACCCGTTCTCAATACTGCTCGTCCGGCGCGCATCACCTGGGCGGAGACGCCCGGAGCGGCCGGGTATCTGGTCATCGCGGAAGGTGATGTCCTCGGTGACGACAACACGCTGCAGCGCCGCATCGTTTGGACCTCCGCCGCGCGCCCCATCCTCTTCGAGGCGCTTTATGATCCCACCGCCGACCTTCTCCCGGCGAGTGCCCGCGAGGTCTTCATCCCCGCCGGCCTCTTCACCCCGTGCAAGTCGGTGCAGGTGAGCGTCTTCGCGCAGGCCGCGCCGGAGATCGCGGATGGCATGCCGGCACTGAAGCGGGTGAACGCCGCGATGGGCACCTACATCTTCGCGACATTCCAGATGTAATCAACGGGTGCGCACGGTATGCTCCGCCTGGCCCTCCTCGCCCGGTTTCGCTTCGCGAGTGACGCCGAATGTGTCGTCATCGGTCAAATACATCGCGCGTACGGCTTCGCGGTCGCTGGTGATGGTGAGCAGCAGAAACGTCCCGGAGGGCAGCGTGCTGGTGGGCGACAGGCGATAGTGCCCGGTGCTGATGGTGTGCAGGTCGGTGTAGACCGCCTCAGTGGTCGCATCGGTATCTACCTGGCGCAGTCGCACGGTGAATTCGCGTGGAGGGGCGTACCCGGCTGGCCAGTCCAGATAGAAGTCGTCGCCACGGTCAATGCCCAACGCCTGTGGCTCTGGGGTGACGACCAGACCAAGCATGCTGCCGTCTTCATCGGTGACGACGGTATGCCGTGAACTGCCGCCACAACCGACGAGCAGCATGAAGAGAGAAACTGCCAACAGGCTATACAGAAGACTACGCATCGCATCCTCCTTCCGCGCTTCTATCTCTATATACGGTTTGACACCCGAGAAGTTGCGATGTTACTCGGTGGCGGGGAGGTTTTCCGTCGCGGCAGGGACGTCGGCGGGACTCGCGGGGGGCGCGGCGACCGGTGCCGCGGTTTCTCCAGGCTTCGCCGTCCCGACATGGACGATAGTCGCTTCCCCCAGGTAGCGGTCAGTGGAGATCACTTCACGGATGGCGTCCGGACCTTCACCAACGACGCGGGTGACGGTTACCGCGCGCCCCGGCGAGCCTTTTTTCACCACTTTGCGCGCCCCGGCGGGCAGCGTCGGATCTTCCTTTGTGACGACGCGTTGGCTGAGCGCGCGGATGCCGCCGCGCAAGATGGTCACCTTCGGCGCCGGACCTTCTCCCAGCAGGCGGATGGTGAGTTTGCGCTTTTCCGCTAGCGTTTCGATAATGACCGGCGCGTCATCCGAATTGCGAAAACGGAAATCAATGGCGCCGTAGGCGACAGTCGCGTCCTGACCGAGTGGCGCGTAATGGATGGGCAGCGAGTGATGGCTGCGCTGTACGATAGCCATGTTCGCCAGCAGCGCCGCATTGTAGAGCGTGGTGGAGACCTGGCAGATGCCGCCGCCCATGCCGGGGGTGAGCTGGCCATTGGAGATCACCGGCGCCACTTTAAAGCCGCTCTCGGCATCGCGCGGGCCCACCGTCTCGTTGAACGAGAAGGTCTCGCCAGGCAGCAATATGAGGCCGTGCATTGCACGGGCGGCGGTTTCCACATTGCTGGCACGGTTGCGGCTGCTGGTCGCATATGAAGTGGTGTAGGCGCCCAGCACGGTGTCTATGCGGGAGAGCGCGGCGGCGGTGACCGCCGGCGTTTTCTCGCGGTACGGCACGTCGAGTATCTCCGGAGCGGACCGCCCGGCGGAGAGGGCGGGCAACACCTCGGATTTCAACAGCTTCAAAGACGCGGGGATGTCGAGTTTGGCACCCGGTTGTTCAGACAGGATAACCACCACGTTCGTCACGTCATCCCAGCGGGCGCTGGCGTTCACCGGCGGGTGGTTGATCGTCTCACTGAAAGCAGCCAGCGCCGCTTCGGCACGTGATTCGTCCAGGGCGAAGACGGGATGAATCTCGCCGCCGTCCTGGCGCAGACGCCAGGCGTCGTTCAAGCGAGTGATGGGATTCCCGGCGCGCCCCAGCGCTAGCGCGGCATCCAGCGTGGCGGCCAGGTCGGGGGCGAAACCGAGGTCGCGCAATGCGACATCATGCTGATAGGGACCGGCTTGAATGGTGAGGTGGCCATCGGCGCGTATCCATTGCTCTTCGAGCCGCTGCTCCGCTTCCGCGCGCGTCAAACCGCCCACCGGGAGACTGGCGATGCGCACGCCCTTGGCGATCCGGTTGTCCTTCGGCAGGATGAGCGCGCCGGCGCTGACCACCACACCGAGTAGAATGAGCAGGGAAAAAGCCACGACAAGCCCAACGCGGATGCGTCCGGCCAATCGCCCGCGGGCGGACGGCGAAATGAGTACGGTTTTCGATGGCTGCGATGTCATGGCTGTGATTCTAGCGTGTTCGGCGTTTCGCGTGTGTCGTGGCGGCACGCCTATCCATGCGCTGGTAGTATTATACCCATTTTTAGAGGGAAGGGATAGCGATGGAAGATGATGTTTTTAGTATCCCGCCGCCTCCGTCAGCGCCGGTTTGTCCGCCAGTTCGCGCAGGAAGCGGGTGCTGTGCAGGCGTTTTTCCAGGCGATACTCCAGGTAATCGCGGTACGTGTGTTCCAGGTCGCGGCGCAAGCGGTCGGAGAGGGGGAGTTCGCGCGCGGCGGCAACGCCGTGCGCCAGCAGCACCTGCGACACCTGCACCACGCCGGCGGCGATGCGCCGCGCGCCGGGCACGTGCGGCAGGCAATCCGTGCAGAGCGCGCCGCCCTGCGCGGCGGAAAAGCCCAGCCACTGCGGCCACACCGGGCGGCCGTCGTCGCCGGTGAAGGCCAGGCCTACGCCGCAGTGCGCGCAGTGGGTGAGCTGCGGCAGATACCCGAGCATAGACGCGAGGCTGATCTCGAGGTAGCGCGCCAGCAGATCCGGCGGATCGCCGGCGGCAAGACCGCATAGCGCGTCCACCATCAGGTCGAAAAGGGCGGGTTTCTGCTGCCGTTCCTCCAGCGACTCGTCGAGGAGTTCGGCGAAATAATTCGCGTAAGCGAAGGCCTCAATGCTGGCGCGCAGGCCGTAGAAGGCGTTGCGCACGCGCACCTGGATGAGCACGTCAAAGCGCCGCCCGCGTGCAAGCTGCGCCTCGACGAGTGCGAAATGCTGCAGCGCCGCCGCCAGCTTCGCGCGCGGCTTCCGCACTCCCTTGGCGACGGCGAGGATCTTCCCCTCCTCACGACTGAAGAGGGTGATCATGCGGTTCGTTTCGCCGTAATCGCGGGAGCGCAGGATGATGGCCTGCACGGTATAGACATGCGGATCGCTCACGGCCCTATTGTAGCAGATATGCCGGCATCACGCAGGCGAGAAGGGGGTGGGAGGGTGGGCGGGCAATCGTTCATCGTCGTCGTCATCGCAATCGAAAATCCTCGACGACAATGACGACGATCAGGCATCCTCTGGCCGCCGTCGCCGTTCTCGTTTTATTTCTCCGCGCTCGCGTTTCGCTTTCAGCCGCGCTTCCCGCACGCCTTTGGGGATGCGGGTGGGCTTGCGGCGTTTCACCGGGCGCAGGGCATCTCGCAGGAGGGCGACGAATTTTGCGACGGCGTCCTCGCGGTTGCGCAGTTGGCTGCGGTAGCGTTCGGAAACGACATGGATCACGCCGTCGTCATCAATGGCGCCGCCCAATTTGGCGAAGAGCAGCGCGCGCTGGAGATCAGAGAGGGATGGCGAGGCCACGCTGTCAAACAGCAACTCCACGCGCGTCTCCGTCTTGTTCACGTGCTGGCCGCCGGGCCCGCTGCTGCGCGAGGTGCGAAAGGCCAACTCGTCACGCGGGATGGCGAGGGCATCGTTGATGATGAGGATGTCGTCGGCGCCGTCCATCGTCTTTATCGCGTCAACGCGTCAAACGCCGGCATCTCGCCGCCTGTGAGGCGGGCAACGCCGTCAGCGGTTGCGGCGGCGATGACGGCGCGCGCTACCGAGGGGCCGACGGCAGGATTGAAGACGGAAGGGATGATGTAGCCGGGCAGCAGTTCGGCGTCGGTCACCGTGTCGGCGATGGCGCGGGCGGCGGCCAGCTTCATGTTCTCGGTGATGGCGCGGGCGCGGCAGTCCAGCGCGCCGCGGAAGATGCCGGGGAAGGCGAGTACGTTATTGATCTGATTGGGATAGTCGGAGCGGCCTGTGGCCATCACCGCCACGTAGGGGCCGGCTTCCTCGGGCATGATTTCCGGCACCGGGTTTGCCATCGCGAAGATGATGGCGCGCGGCGCCATGCGCTTCACGTCCTCCACCTTCAGCGTGCCGGGGCCGGAGAGGCCGAGGAAAAGGTCGGCGCCGGCGATCACCTCGGAGAGCGTGCCGCGCAGGCCTTCCGGGTTGGTGTGTTCGGCGTACCACTCTTTCATGCTGTTCATGTTCGCCGTGCGCCCGTGGTAGATGGCGCCGCCACGGTCGCAGCCGATGATATTGCGCACGCCGGCGTTCATGAGGATTTTTGAGCAGGCGACGCCAGAGGCGCCCACGCCGGAGACGACGATTTTTAGCTCTTCCACGCGTTTGTCTACGAGCTTCAGCGCGTTGTAGAGGGCGGCGAGCACCACCACCGCGGTGCCGTGCTGGTCGTCGTGGAAGACGGGGATGTCCAGCGCTGCTTTCAGCCGGTCTTCGATGTCGAAACAGCGCGGGGCGGAGATGTCCTCCAGGTTGATGCCGCCGAAGGTGGGGGCGATGGCTCTCACCACGGC
>JAKIYB010000083.1 GCA_022708765.1 Armatimonadota bacterium
CACCGCGCCTTTCAAATAGATGACGCCTTTGCCGTCCACCCGGTGCAGCGTAGCCATGAAGAGGCGCTCGGAAGCGAAGGGAATGGCATCGAGCTCCGGCACCGCCGCGCGCAGCGCCTCCGGGTCAATCCCCGCCTTATGCGCCACCGGCAGCAGCGCGCCTTCGGTGGGGTCGCCTTCGACGATCCAGGCGCCATCCTCAGACCGCACGCGCGCGGTATTGCAGAGGACGCCGGCAATGAGGCAGGCCTGCAACGCCGGCTCGCTGGCGATGGACACCGAATCGCCGTCACGCTCGATGCCCCCTTCCGGCGCATACCCGACGCCAGCCACGTGGTAGGTCACTTCTCCTGCCTCCACGCGTACCACCGTCATCTCATTCTTCGTCAGGGTGCCGGTTTTATCGCTGCAGATGACCGTGGTGCTGCCCAGGGTCTCCACCGCCGGCAGCCGGCGGATCACCGCGTTGCGGCGAGCCATGCGCGTAACGCCGATGGCAAGGATGATGGTAACGGCCGCCGGCAGCCCCTCGGGGATCGCGGCTACCGCCAGCGCCACCGCCGCCAGGAAGATCTCGGTGGGCGCGTGACCCTGCAGCAGGCCCAGTCCGTAGGTAGATAGCGCCAGGATGACGATAACGGCGGTGAGCAGCTTGCTGAACTGCGCCAGCTTGCGCGTGAGCGGCGTTTCCAGCGTCTCAGCGCTCTGCACCAGCGTGGAGATATGGCCCAGTTCCGTCCTGTTGCCGGTGGCGATGACCAGGCCCGCGGCGTGTCCGGCGGTGACCAGCGTGCCGGAATACGCCAGGTTGTGGCGCTCAGCCAGCGCCGTGGCGGGCGGCAGCGGCGACGTGCCTTTCGCCACCGGCACCGATTCGCCGGTCAGCATGGATTCGTCCACCCGCATGTCGCGCACGGAGAGCAGGCGCAAGTCGGCGGGCACGCGGTCGCCCGCCTCCAGCAACACCACGTCGCCGGGCACCAGCAACTCTGCTTCCACGCGTCGCGCGGCGCCGTCGCGGCGCACGGCGGCATTCACCGAGACCAGCCGGCTAAGCGCTTCAATGGCGGCCTGAGCGCGCGCCTCCTGTATATAGCCCACGATGGCATTCGCCAGCACCACGGCGAAGATGACGATGGCATCGACGAAATGATCGGGTAGCAGCGCGGTGATCGTCCCGGCGACGATGAGCACGATCACCAGCGGGTTGGTGAATTCGCTCAGGAAGAGTTTCCACGCCGGCGTGCGGCCTTTGCCAACCAGGCGATTCAGGCCATATCGCGCTTGCCGCGCATCCGCCTCCGCGGTACTGAGGCCGCGCGCCGAATCGGTCTCCAGGCGCGCCGCCGCATCCTCAGCACTGAAGGCATGCCAGGCGAGTGCTTCTTCGTCCACTATGGCACCGTGCTTACTTTTCTTTGAGAAGAACATCGCCAGTTATTCTTCCCGAACAGAGCGATTGTAACCTTCCGCCTGGCCAGCCATTCCATAATAGCTGCGCAGCGTGTTTGGCATTCTCGACGTTCTCATCCTATTGACGCAACAGAACAGAAAGCATACTATACACACAGAAACGATCATCAGGAGGCCGTCCATGACCGCCGATTCCCCCATCTTCCATACCGACCGCCGCATCCGCCTGGGCATCTGGGGCCTGGGGCGTGGGATGAGCTTTTACCGCACCTGCGCCATGCTCAATTTCGACGTCGTTGCGGGGTGCGATTACAACGCGCACATGCGCGAGCGCTTCCTGCGCGACGTGCCCGGCGCGGTGGCCTACGCGGACGCCGACGAATTTCTCGCCGGCGATTTTGACGCCGTGTTGCTGGCGACGTTCTGTCCCGCGCATGCCGGCGACGCGATGAAGTGCCTGGCGGCGAGCAAGCACGTCCTCTCCGAAGTGACCGCCTTTCACACGCTGGCGGAGGGCGTGGCGCTGGTGGAGGCGGTGGAGCGCAGTGGCCTGGTGTATAATCTGGCCGAGAATTATCCCTTCATCGCCGCGCTGGACTGGCTGCGGCGCAAGTGGGCGGAGGGGCTCTTCGGCGAACTGCAGTACGCCGAATTCGAATACGTGCACGAGATTCGTTCGCTGGGCTACACCTACATTGACGGCGTGCCGGTGCAGCCGGGCAATACCGTGCATAACTGGCGAAGCTGGATGCACTTCCACTACTACTGTACGCACTCGCTGGGGCCGATCATGGTCATCACCGGCGAACGCCCCACCCGCGTGGTCTCGCTGCCCGCCTTCCACCAACTGCCGGGATACCTGGATGCGCGCGGCATGGGCATGGGCAGCATCGCTCCCGCGCTCATCAACATGTCCAACGGCGCGGTGGTGCGCAACCTGATGGGGGCCACCACGAACGACACGCATGTCCAGCGCATCTGGGGCACGAAAGGCTCGGCGGAGGTGAACGTCGGCAAGTGGCTCCAATTGCGGCTGGGCGGCAGCGGCAGTTCCCCGAAGCTGGAGGTGAAACCGAGCTGGGATGCGCTGGGCGAGCAGGCCGCGCAGACGGGCCACGGCGGCGGCGATTTCTGGGTGCTCTACTACTTCGCGCGGCAGATTCTCACCGGCGAACCGGCGCCCTTCGACGTGTATGCCGCCAGCGACGTGACCATCCCCGGCATCCTCGCGCTGCGTTCGGCGACGGAAGGCGGGAAACCCTTTGACGTGCCGGACTTCCGCGATCCGGCTCAGCGCGATGCCCATCGCCATGACGACTGGGCGCAAACGCCGTACGACGTGACGGCCGTCTTTCCACCCGACGCGGATATCGCCATCACCGGCGCTTTCAGCGCCACCATGGCGAACCTCATTCGCTGCAGCCTCACCTACCGCGCTTACGCCGACTGGACGCGCGTGGTGGACAATATGACGGATCCCGAGCGGGTGCTGGCGATGCTGGAGAATTTGCAGGCCATGCTGCCGGAACTGCGCGAAACTTACGCGGCGGCCCGGCGCATCATTGACGCCTATCCGGCCAGCGACGGCGCCAAAGTGCTGCGGCAGATGCTGGATGATGTCGGCGACGAAGCGCGGGTGATGGCGCCCGGCTTCGCGGACGAACTGGACGCGGAGGCCGCCGCGCTGCGCGAGCGCGTGGCCGCGCTGACCGCCGCCAACCAGCCCGCCTGACGCGCGTAATGCCCTGGCGGACGAGGAGAGCCGACAGGACTCGACACAAAGGACATTTCATGCCCTCGTTGCATCACAACAGCATGCCGCATCCGCTGGAAGAATCGCTGCGCCGTGCCGGCTCCACCTATCAGCCGGCCGCGCCGGAGGAACTGCCGCGTATCATCGCCGCGTTCAACGCCTTCGATAGTGAGGTCGAAGTGGCGGTTGACGGCTGCGAGATTGTCCGCATCATCGCCGGCCATATCAACACCACCTTCGGCCTGCGGCATGCCGCCAGCGGCCTGGCGTATATCATCCAGCGGATGAATACCATTTTCGACCTTGACGCCATCGCCAACAACCTGCGCCTGCTGGAGGAAGCGCAGGACGCGAATGCCGCGCTGCTCCCCGATCACTGGCAGACCGTCTCGTATCTGAACGCGCGGGATACCGGCGCGAAGATCTGGTATGACGGCGCCGGCGCCGGCTGGCGGGTGATGCGCTACGTACCGGGCGAGATCCGCATCTTTAATAATTTCGGGCTGGTGCCCGCGAAGATGAAGGCGGCGGTGGCGCGCTCGCAGGGCGAGGCGATTGCCGTCTTCGGGCGCATGCTGGAGGCGGTTCCGGAGGAGCGCTGGCGCGAGCCGCTGCCCAATTTCCATAACACCCGCTATCACCTGGACTATCTGGACGCCATCCTGCGCGGGGAGCGGGTGCCGTTGAGCCTCTGCCGCGATGCCTGCCGTGAGGTGACCGCGCAGCCGGCGTTCCTGCGGGCGCATGCCACGCGGATTGACGCCCTGCGCGCGAAAATTGACGGCTGGCGAGCCCTGGCGGGCAGCTTGGACGCCCTGGGACATGCCGTGACGCATGGCGACACCAAGATCAACAACTTCGTCTTCCGCGCGGGTGAGGATGGCGAATTGCGCTGTGTCTGTCTGATAGATCTGGATACCGTGCAGGTGGGCAACCGGCTGGACGACCTGGGCGATGCCTTGCGCTCCGCCGGCACGCCCGCCGGTGAAGAGCCGCCGAGTATTGACGATGTCGCCATTGACGCGGAGATCGTCGAAAATCTGATTGACGGGTATCGGTCGCAAACCCGCGCGTTTCACGGCGCCGCGCGGGCGGATGCCCTCTGCGCCCGTGCCCGCGAGGCCTACCGGCAGTTCCTCTATTCGCAATGCGTGCGCTTCTTTGCCGACGCCCTGGTGGGGAACGCCTACTTCGCGCTGAAGCCCGGCCTGCCGGACGACATCAACCTGTACCGCGCTGAAGTGCAGATGCGCGCCATGGAACTGCTGGCGCCGGGCGCGTGAGCGGTTGTTTTTGTTCAGCGAGACAATCTCCCGATATTTTAACCTTCGCTTAATCAAACGCCCGCGCGCGGGCGGCATTTACCAGGGCAGGCGGTGTAATATAGTCTTTATCAATCTCGGCGCCGTCGGGTTGGGAACCCCGGCGGGGCACATCAACTTTCTGAAAGGAGAAACACCATGCGTTCCCGTGTACGTCAGGGCTTTACCCTGATCGAGCTCCTGGTGGTGATCGCCATCATTGCGATCCTCGCCTCCATCCTCTTCCCGGTCTTTGCGAAGGCGCGGGAAAAGGCGCGCCAGACGACCTGTACGTCCCAGGTGCGCCAGTTGGCCACGGCCATCCAGATGTATACCCAGGATAACGGCAGCCGCTATCCGGGCATCAAGTGGAACACGGCCATCGAGACCTATGCCGGCTCCCAGAAGATCTTCTTCTGCCCCTCGGACGCCGCCAACGACAAGAACGCCCCGATCAGCTACGGCTACAGCGGGCTGCTCGTGCGCACCGATGACAGCACCGGCGTGAACAACACCGGCGTGAACGAAGCGCAGATCAAGGCCCCGACGGAAGTCGGCGCCATCGCGGACGCCACTCCCTCCCGCCCGTGGGCGGACGGCGGCGGCCTCATCGGCGGCGGCGGCCTCGTGGACCCGACCAGCACCGCGGCGAACAACGCGGTGGAGCTTGACCCGCGCCACAACGGCGTGATCATCGGCTTCTGCGACGGCCATGCGAAGTTCTTCCCCGGCAAGCAGGCGAACCTGAAAGACATCAGCTACGGCCCCGGCCGCGCGTTCTATCAGGCCGTCGGCCTCGGCATGGTGCAGAACTTCGGCGGCGGCATCCAGAAGGTCGCTTACGGCACACCGGCCAGCACCGTCATCTCCATCGGCGGTGACTACGCCACCATGCCCGTCGTGATGGCGGCGGCCGAAGTCTGGGCCGGCTATGGCGGCAAGTGGTACAGCCGCGGTTTCAAGGGCTCCGGCGATTATCTTAACGGCACCGGTGCCACGTTCGCCGACTTCCGCCGCGCGGCCGCCAGCACCCACTATGTGTGGGGCGTGGCTGATGGCACCGCCGACACTGGCGCTGCCCAGCTCGCCGTTGCCCGCGACGCGTTCGTGTTCATCGTGTCGAAGAACTGCAAGATCAACTACGCCGGCATCAGCGGCACCGACTTCGACACCAGCACCGGCGCCCTGGCGACGATCTTCAACGACGCCACCTACAAGGGCTACAGCGCGAACGTCTACCAGGCCTACACGATGGATAAGTGGAGCGGCTCCCGCAGCTACGCCATCAACATCGCCGGTCTCGGCGGCATCGGCACGCAGGCCGTGACCGTCACCGACGACCTCGACATGGTGGAAAAAGTGGCGGCCGACCCGTACGGCGTGGGCTACTGCTCCGCGGCGTTCGCCGACATTGACAAGGTGACGATCCTCGACCTGAACGGGAAGATCTTCCCGAACCAGAACCCGAAATACCGCTGGCTGGTGCCCGATGCGCCGACCAGCACCCCGGGTGAGTTCGAGTATCCGCTCATCCGCACCCTCAAAGTGCAGATGGCCGGCAATGGTGGGACAGACTCCTCTGCCAACACCACCTTTAGCTTCGGCCTGCGCGATGCCGAGTTCAAGAATGCTCCGCTCTTCCGCGCGACCAGCTACTGGATCCCGTAACGGCTGATTCCGGTCAGTCCGTGAGGATGCCGCGCCCCGGTCACCCCCTGACCGGGGCGCGGGCTTTTGGTACGCCTGGCGGCATCAGTCTTGCGTTGAGTGCCGCGCGCGGGTCAGGCGGGATTTTGCCCGCCCGGCGCCGCTGCGGAAGGTCAGGATGAGATAACCGGCAACGATGATTCCGCCAATATTGACGGCGAAGAGCGCGAGGCCGCCCCAGCCGGGAAGGCCACTGCCAAAGAAGGCGATGGCGGCGGCGGCGAGGGTGGGGACGAGAGCGATGGCGATAACAACGCCGACGAGATGAAGGCGGCGCTCGCTGGCAAAGGCCAGCGCGCCCCCGGCGCCGGCGGCCAGCGCGGTCAGCACGCCGGCCCAGGTCAGGTGCAGGCGCTCGCGGAGGAGTTCGGCGCCCAGGATATTCTGCTCCGGCTGGAAATACGGCATGCGCACCCAGACGACGACGACCAGGCTGCAGACGACGAAAATCAGTACAAACTGCGCCAGCGTGTCTCCCAGCCCTCGCAGCAGCAGCGCCCAATCGCGCCGCACCAGTCCGAAGGGGATGGCGACCAGCGGATCAAACGTCGGCGAGAGGATCATGGCGCCGATGAGAACCGGCACGGAGCCCGTGAGCAACGCGATTGTGGCGAGGATGGCGGAGAGCACGCTGAAGGCGATGGTGTCAAAGTCCAACCCCAGTTCGCCGTGAAATTCCGTGTGTTGCAGATGATCCTCTCCCATCGCCGCTCGCTCCCACGCTGTTATACTTCCCTGTTGTCCGGCGTCACTGATTGCCTTCCGCAACAGTATCAACGCTTTGTCGCGGAAACCCGGCACACAGTGGCCGTCGGCAACACCAGGAGAGTCGGCGGCATGATAGGCTTGCGGCGGGAGCGTGACCGGACGTGCTGGAGAGCCTGCGCAACTGGCTGGAAGATCCTGATGTGCTGAAAGTGGTCTTCGCCGTCATCGGCGCCATCGTCATTCTGGTGGCGGTGCGATTCATTCAGCACGCCATCAACCGCTACATCCACGATTCGGGCACGCGGTATCAGGCGCGCAAGCTCACCACGTTTCTCGGGTATTTCGCGGTTGTCTTGCTTATCTCGCTCATTTTTCGCGTGCGCCTGAGCGGGCTGGCGATATTTCTCGGGGTGTTGGGCGCGGCGATCGCCTTTTCGCTACAGGAAGTGATTGCCAGTATCGCTGGCTGGCTGGCAATTTCGCTGGGGGGCGTTTACAATGTCGGCGACCGCGTGCAAGTCGGTGAGATTAAGGGAGACGTGATTGATGTGTCGCTGCTGCGCACCACACTGATGGAAATCGGCGAGTGGGTGCAGGCGGATCTGTATACCGGGCGCATCGTGCGCGTTTCCAACAGCATCGTCTTCAATTCGCCGGTGTATAACTTTTCCGGCGATTTTCCCTATGTCTGGGATGAAATCCGCATCCCGGTCATGTATGGCAGCGATGTGCGGCGTGCACGGGCAATCGTTGAAGCAATTGCCGAAGAGGTAGTGGGGGAGATGACCGAACCGGCGCTGACGGCATGGGCGCGCATGGTCATCAAGTATCGCATCGAGAATGCCACCATCCGACCGATGGTGACGCTGGTGGCGAATGATAACTGGGTCGAGTTCACCCTGCGCTATATCGTGGACTATAAAAAACGCCGTAGTACTCAGGACCGTCTCTTCACCCGCCTGCTGGAAGAAATTGACCGGACGGCGGGGACGGTGAAAATGGCCTCCATGACGGTACAGGTGGTTGGGATGCCGGAGATGACGGTTCGCCTGCGAGGGAACGGGGAGCAGGCGTGATCGTTTACTCCTCCCACAGCGCGCGCGCTTCCCCCAGCGGAATGACGCGGTCAGACAGGTCGGGATCGGTGAAGAGCTGATCGGGAATGGCTTCAAACCAGGCCCAACGGAGCCAGTCATCCGCCACGCCGAGCATGGTGTAGAGTTCGCTGAAAACGGTTTCCGGCGGCTCGGCGTCCTCCAGCAGCGCGCCGAAAAGGGCGTCAATCCGGTCTACGTCCGCCAGGTCGGGAAAGAGGAGGCCGAGCGCCTGCTCCAGCGCCATCAGGCTGAACGGCGCGCGGGCGATGAGTTCGGCGTTGTCGGGCAGGTAGACGGCGGTCGGCCCCGGTTCACCGTTGACCGCCAGCGCTACCGCCCACTCCTCATCGGCGATGAACACGGAGAGCGCCACGCCCTCGTCGGCGCTCAACACGGTAGCGATATCGCGCTGCCGCCCCCAGTTGCCGGTCTCCGAAGCCGTGCCGTCCAGCAGCAGCCACCATGTCCCCGCCTGCACCAGATATCCGTTCGGCGGTTCAATGCCCAGCGTATAGCGCTCAGCGAGCACCTCGGGCTCCAGCACGTAAAAGGCGGTACAACAGGCAAAGTGACCGGGCATATCGTCTCCTGGTTTCGGGTTGCGGCTATCCCGCAAGACGATACCGGGTGCGCGGGGCGGCGTCAAGGGGGAAAGGCGATGTGAATGACGGGATGCGCGGTGAAGGAAAGCCTTTCCGCGCGGCGAATGTGGAAGATATTCGTGTAGTCGTCATCATGATGAAGGAGTGCGCTATGTCCATTGTCGGCATTATTCCCGCGCGATACGCGTCCACTCGTTTTCCCGGCAAGCCACTGGCGGATTTGGGCGGGCGGCCGATGATTCAGCATGTCTACGAGCGCGCCTGTCGAGCGAAATCGCTTGAAGAGGTTGTGGTGGCCACCGATGACGAACGCATCGCCGATGCCGTGCGCAAGTTCGGCGGCGAAGTGGTGATGACCAGCCCGGACCACCCCACCGGCACCGATCGGCTGGCGGAGGTGGCGAAGCGCCTGTCCGCGGCGGAGATCGTCGTCAATATCCAGGGCGACGAGCCGCTCATCTCGCCGGTGGTGATTGACGCGGTGGTGACCCCGCTGCGCGAAGACCCCGCCATCCCCATGAGCAGCGCGATGGCGCCCATGCCGGAAGCGGTGCGCGCCTGGGACAGCAACGTGGTGAAGGTGGTGTGCGACCTGCAGGGCATGGCGCTTTACTTCTCGCGCTCGCCTATCCCCAATCCGCGCGAGGGCGTCAGCGGTCCCGGCCCGTGGAAGCGCCACTACGGCCTCTACGCCTACCGCCGCGAGTTCCTCCTCGCCTTCACCAGCTTCTCCATCGGCCCGCTGGAAAAGCTGGAACAGCTCGAGCAACTCCGCGCGCTGGAACACGGCTTCAAAATCAAAATGGTGGAGATGGAAGACGACTCCTCCGTCGGCGTAGACACCCCGGAAGACCTGGACCGCGTACGCGCGATTCTTGAAGCGCGTTTAAATAGTTAACCTTTCACCCCAACCGGCTCTCCGCTTTGGGGAGGGGGCCGGGGGGAGAGGCGAGCCCTGTTAGGACAATCACATGCACACCGTCACTATCCAGAACATCACCATCGGCCAGGGTCATCCGCTGGCCTTGATTGCCGGGCCATGCGTATTGGAAAGTCGCGACCTGGCGCTGCGCATCGCGGAGGCGGTGATCGGCATCGCCGGCGAGTTGGGTATGCCCTATATCTTCAAGGGCTCCTTCGACAAAGCGAACCGCACCTCCATTAATGCCTTTCGCGGACCGGGACTGGACGACGGCCTCGCCATCCTGGCGGCGGTGAAGGCGGAGTTCGGCGTGCCGGTCTGCACCGACTTCCACGAAGCGCACCAGGCGGCGCCGCTGGCCGAGGTGGTGGACCTGCTGCAGATTCCCGCTTTCCTCTGCCGGCAGACGGATATGCTGGTGGCCGCCGCCGCCACCGGCAAGCCGACGACGGTGAAGAAAGGCCAGTTCCTCGCGCCGTGGGACATGCGGAACGTGGTGGACAAATATATCGCCGGCGGCAACCACCAGCTCATGCTCACCGAGCGCGGCGCTACCTTCGGCTACAACAACCTCATCGTGGACATGCGCGCGCTGGCGGTGATGCGCGGTTTCGGCTACCCCCTGGTCTTTGATGCCACCCACAGCGCCCAGCTTCCCGGCGGTACGGGCAGTGCCACCGGCGGCCAACGCGAGTTTATCCCCGCTCTCATCCGCGGCGCCGTCGCCGTGGGCGTGGACGCCCTCTTCATGGAAGTCCACCCCGATCCGGCGAACGGCCTTTCCGACGCCACCACCATGTGGTCGCTCGACCAGTTGAAGGACGTGCTGGCGATGGCGCAACGGATTGATGGGGTGGGAGGACGTATATTACCTTCATGATTTCATGAAAACCCCCGTTGATTCGCCGCATAATGCGGAATAACCCTATTGAGAGTGCATCGGAATGCGCAATCCACGACGGGTGACATGCCCCCATGACCCGTCTCGCACGGCAATAGACCGAATGGTTTCCCGTGATAGGGGGCATGTGATGACGACGGAACAGCGGGCGTTGATCCAGAAGGCCGTGGACGATCTGCGCGCGGCGCAGGATCTGGTACGGACCGGATCTAATGGTTTTGCCGTCGCGCGGGCGTATCACGCCATGCTGTGCGGTGCGGAAGCGCTGCTGTTACATGATGGCCTGCGCTTCACGACCCACGCTGAAGTCATCCCCGCCTTCAGCCGCGAATGGGTGAAAACCGGGCGCATGCCGGCAGAATATTACCGCTACCTCATCGAAGCCGGGGACAGCCAGAGCATGGGCATCCACGTCACCGTACCCTCCGCCATTGCCGAGGAAGCGCTGCAGCACGCGACAAAATTCCTCGCCCACGTCTGGAGTCTGCTGGGAAAGCAGCTTGCGGCGTAATGGATTGACCCTGGGGAGCGTGTGCTTCCTGTAAATAATATTTTCAAGACCATGTGAAATATCTCCTGAAATATGGAAGGGCTCCATCAGGGAGCGACGGAACGCGCGATCCACGATGAGTAGCTTGCCCCGTAGCCCGTTACGCGCGGCGATGTGTCGGCTGTTCTCCCGGGAAAGGATCGTGTGCAATGACTGCGGAACAGCGAGCGTTGATCCAGAAGGGTGTGGACGATCTGCGCGCGGCACAGGAGTCATTGCGTACCGGCTCCAGCAGTTTCGCCGTTACGCAGGCCTATCGCGCCATGATGAATGGCGCGGAAGCGCTGCTGTTGGAAAACGGCCTGCATTACAGCTCGCACGCGGATGTTATTTCCGCTTTCAGCCGCGAATGGGTGAAGACGGGACGCATGCCGGCTGAATATTATCGCTACCTCGTCGAAGCCGGGGACAGCCGGAGAACAAATATGAAAAGCACGGTGTCACCCGAATTCGCCGAGGAAGCCGTGCGGCACGCGGAGAAATTCCTCTTCTTTGTCTGGGGTATATTGCGAACAGCATCGCCAGCTTGAGGAAACACCTATCGTCGGGAGAGAAACGACAGCCCCGGACTTTCGTCCGGGGCTGTCGGCTGTTTACAGGGTTTTGCCGGTCAGGCGGGTATACGCTTCCTGGTATTTTTCGCGCGTGCGCAGCACCACGTCCGCCGGCAATTCCGGGCCGGGGGGTTCTTTGTTCCAATCCAGCGTTTCCAGGTAGTCGCGCACGAATTGCTTATCAAAGCTGTCCTGCGGGCGGCCCGGCTCGTAGAGTTCCACGTCCCAGAAGCGCGAGGAGTCGGGGGTGAGCACCTCGTCGGCGAGGAGCAGGTTGCCGCCCTCGTCAAGCCCGAACTCAAACTTCGTGTCGGCGATGATGATGCCGCGCGTGGCGGCGTATTCGGCGGCGCGCGTGTAGAGCTCGAGCGTGTACGCGCCGAGCTTGGCGGCAAGCGACTTGCCG
>JAKIYB010000084.1 GCA_022708765.1 Armatimonadota bacterium
CTTCCGGGGGAGTTTCGTTCAGGCTCACGTATTTCTGCACGCGGTCGAGCTGGTCAATGGGCACGAACAGCTTGTCGGCGCCGGCGTAGTCTATCTGCAGGAACTCGCGCTCCACGCCCAGCACGTCGCGGCGCACCAGCCCGATGTAGCGGCCGATGCCGTGGCTGATATGCACCACATAATCGCCCGGTGTAAGCTGACTGAGGCTGTCAATCTTCTGCCCGGACGGTTGTTTGCGGTGAAGACCACGGCGCTGCTTCTGCCAGCCGAGGAGTTCGCTGTCGGTGAGCAGCGCGATGCCCACGGTAGGCAGCAGCGCGCCTTCGGTCAGCTCCGCGCGGCGCACCACCACCGCCCTGCGCAGCAGCGGCTGTCCGGGCGCCGGCAGCGCGGCCTCACCGGACATTACCGCCGCGCCCGCGCCCATCAGCGTCTCCGCCAGCCGGTGTTCCTGGTGCGTCGCTACCACCATTGCATAGTCATCGCGTGCCCAGCGTGTCAAGTCCGGCGCGAGCTGCGACGGCGCGAGCGAGTGATTCGTCGGCGAATGGCAGGGGAGATCGAGGAATGCGCCATCGAGCAACCCCTCCCCAACCCCTCCCCCTTCAGGAGAGGGGCCTGAAGCGGAAGACCCCTTCCCAACCTCTCCCCCTTCAGGAGAGGGGCTATCGGTGTCTTCCTCGATGACGCTCTTTACGGCCGGGTTGGTGAAGCTGGCGTCAGCGCCGGGGGGCAGCAGGCTGAGGGCGATGGCGGGGAAACGCGCGAGTTGCGTCAGGCCGTCGGGCAGCGGCAGGTACAACGGCGCCGGCGAGGGCAGCAGTGCGCCGCGGTTGAGGCGGCTCTCTTCGAGCTGAGCGATGCCTTCGCGAAAGCGGTGGAAAGCGTGGGCAATATGCTCCAGTTCGTCGAGGATGACTGCGGCATCGTCCGGCAGGTAATCGAGCAGCGTGGCGCCTTCGGGATACAGATAGGGCAGGTAGTATTCGATTCCGGTGAAGTAGGCGCCCTGGCGCAGCAGTTCCAGCTCGTGCTCCACTTTCGCCGACAGCCGCTCGGCGGGCGAGAGCAGTTCTTCGGCACCGTCCTCGCCGGGTAGACGGATGGGCTCGTGCGATATCGTATGCAGCCGAGTGTCCAGCGCCGCGCGGATGGCGGGCAGTGCCGCTTCCACGCGCTCCGTCGCCAGCAGCAGTTCGCGGGCCGGGAAGAGGGTGATTGTCTCCAGCGCGCGCGTGGAGCGCTGGGTTTCCGGTGTGAAGGCGCGGAGCGACTCAATGTCGTCGCCGAAGAACTCCAGGCGCACCGGCTCGCTTTCGGTGGAGGGGTAGATGTCCAGAATATCGACGCGCAGACTGAACTGTCCCGGCTGTTCCACCAGCGCCTCGCGCGCGTATCCGGCGTTCACCAGCCAGGCGGCCAGGCGCGCGGGGTCAACGCTCTCTCCGACGGCCAATGTGCGCACCGCCAGGCGCAGGGCGTTTGGCGGCAGCGTGCGGTGCAGCATGGCGTCCGGAGTGACGATGAGCACCAACGGCTCCCCCGCCGCCAGCCGCGCCAGCACGGTGATGCGGTCGCGCACGAGTTGATAATCGGGCGAGGTTTCCTCGTAAAGCAAGCCCTCCAGCGAAGGGAAGAGCGCCAGCGGCGCGTGCAGGAGCATGGTGGAAAGATCGGCCAGCAGCGTCTCCGCGCGCTCCTGACTGGGAGTGAGGATGATCTGCACCTGCGCTCCGCGCGCACGCGTCAACGCCGCCGTTGCCAGGCTTTTCCCCGTGCCGCGCAGCCCGCTCACCCACTGCCGCATCGCCCCGTGTGTAAAACCCTCACGCACCGGCGCCAGCGCTTCGGATTCGGCTAGAATCTGTGTTAAGTCGTAGAGCATAATTCAGTCCGGCAAACACACTCAGGGCACGCCGCAATCGTGTGCAACGTACCCGAAAATATCCCGTATGAAGGTGTATTATACCATATCGGTCTGGAATACGGCACCAGTTCTTGATGGAGCTCGTTTGTAGTGAGGCACACAGCGAAGCGGAGTGCCGTCGGATATAGGATCGGTAAGCCTTCCTACACTCGAATGGCACTCCGCTTTGCTGCGTGCCTCACCACGAACAGGATAGACGCAACTGGTGCAGTAAGTCTACCCGTGCCGGCGTTCGAAGTCGCTCATGAATTCAATGAGGGTATCCACGCAGGCGCGCGGGACGGCGTTGTAGATGCTGGCGCGGATGCCGCCGACCGAGCGATGGCCTTTGAGGCCTTCCATGCCGGCGGCTTTGGCTTCCTTCACGAACAGATCTTCCAGGTCTTCACTGGCGAGACGCCAGCAGACATTCATGATGGAGCGGCTTTCCGGCTGCGCCACCGGCGTCCAGAAGCGGCTGCCGTCGAGCACGGCGTAGAGCGCCGCCGCTTTCGCCTCGTTGGTTTGCTGGATGGCGGGGATGCCGCCCTGATCCAGCATCCAGTCGGTGACGAGCTTGATGAAGTAGATGCCCCAGGTGTTCGGGGTGTTATACAGGCTGTGCTCTTCGGCGTGGGTGGCGTAGCGCAGGAAGACGGGCACGCTTTCCGGGCAGCGCGCGACGAGATTCTTGCGCATAATGACCAGCGCCAGACCGGAGGGACCGATGTTTTTCTGCGCGCCGGCGTAAATCATACCGAAGCGGCGCACGTTCACCACGCGGCTCATGATCTCGCTGGACATGTCCGCGAGCAACGGTACGTCGCCGGTATCGGGGAAGTCGCCGAAGCGGATGCCGCCGATGGTCTCATTCGAGCAGATATGCAGGTAGGCGGCGCCGTCGGGACGCGGGGCGCGCGTGTAATTCTCCGCTTTGCCGTCCCACACCACCGCCGTTTCGCCGGTGAGTTTCGCCTCTTTGATGGCTTTGCTCGCCCAACTGCCGGTGTTGACGTAGGCGCCGGTCTGGCCGGGCAGGCGCAGATTCAGCGGGAACATGGCGAACTGCAGGCTGGCGCCGCCCTGCAGGAAAAGGATGTCGTAGTCGTCCGGCACGCCCATAAGCTGGCGGATGTTGCCTTCCGCCTGCTCGACAATGGCCATGAAGGACTTGGCGCGGTGGGACATCTCCATCACGGACATGCCGTGTCCGGCGTAATCAATCATCTCCGCCTGCGCGCGCTCCAGCACGGGCAGCGGCAGCGCGGCGGGGCCGGCGTTGAAATTGCAGATGCGTGCCATAGTGTTGTGTTCCTTTCTGGCCTGAATCGTTCGTGCGGATAGTATTTCCACGGAAATCGAGCGCTCCCCTCCCTGCGCGGCGGGCGAAGGGCGAGGAAATTGTGATTTTATTCACACACGGTGGCTCGGTCAACGGGAAATCGCCATCAGGCTGGCATGTGCGTTTTGTTATAAAATACCTCAACGCAGTAGCCATCCGGATCACTGACGATGATGCTGCAGAATTCCGGCTGGTCAATCTCCACGCGGTCCGTCTCTTCCATGAATGCGACTTTCGCCGCCTGAAACTCCGCCTCCGAGACTTCAAAGCCCAGCGTGTGGATGCAGCGGCAGCGGCGCGGGTCCGCGAGCGGCGCGCCAGGGTTGTCATGCGGGGAAAGGACGAGTTCGATGCCGTTGACGGCGATGACGATGCCGCCTTCGACGGCATACCGCGGCGTGAAGCCGAAGTGCCGGGCATACCAGGCCAGCGAAGCGTCCAGGTCGCGGACTTTCAGGTTCATCGCGTTCAGGCGGGTGAGAGTAATCACCGGCACCTCCACGGCAGCGGCATCTTGCCGGGTCAGTTCGCCGACACGCCCTCCGTCGGCCCCACCGCCACCATCACGCGATTTCGGCCAAGGGCTTTGGCGTGGTACATGGCGGCGTCGGCGCTGGTGAGCAGGTCTTCGGGGGTTTCGGCGGTTTCCGGGAAGGCGGCGACGCCGAAGCTCATGGTGACGCGCTTGTGTCCGCCCTGGGGCAGGGGAATCTGCAGTTGCTCGACGGCGCGGCGCAGGCGCTCGGCCATCACCTCGGCCTGTTCCAGCGTCGTTTCCGGCAGCATCACCACGAATTCTTCCCCGCCGTAGCGCACCACCAGGTCGGTCTCGCGCACCAGGCGGGCGAGGCAGGTGGCGACCATTTTCAACGCGACGTCCCCGACGTGATGGCCATAGGTGTCATTAATGGATTTGAAGTGGTCCAGGTCCGCGAAGATGAGCGCGAGGGTGCGACGGTAGCGACGCGCGCGGCGCAGTTCGACATCCAGTCGGTCGCAAAAATGCCGCTGGTTCGCCATGCCGGTCAGCGGGTCGGTGGTCGCCTCGCGGGCGGAGATGGCGTAGAGTTCCTGCAGTTCCTGATAGTGGTGGCGGTCTTTCTCAAAGGTGACGATCTGCCGGGCCATCACGAGCAGGATGAGCATCGTCATGCTGAAGAGCACGGCTTGCGACCCGGCCTGCGCCGCGACGACCATCGCCGCGATGACCATGACAGTCGGCACCAGCATGCCGGCCAGCGACGGGAGAGGGTCTATCTCGCGCTCCGGCTGAGTGAGTTCAAAGTCCGTCGCGGCTTCCCAGCGCGCGGCCACGCCGAAGAGCATGATGCCGATGGGACCGAGCAGGGCGATGAGCGATCCGCTGACGGAAAAGCCGGAGAGCAGTGACGCGCCCAGTCCCATATCTTTGGCAATGACCAGGCCGATGCTGAGGCCCATTAGCGCGCGGGGACTTTGCAGCGCGCGCGGGATGGACTTGTGCAGCATGAAGATGAGGCAGATGAGCGTGACCAGCGCCAGTCGGGCGGCGGTGAGGTAGGGCAGTCCGAGCATGCGCGCGTTGGCGGGCGAGAGATCGCTGGTGAGGATAATAGCGGCGCCGATGGCGACGAGGATATCGCAGATAGACACGAGCCGGCTGACGGTATCGCGCGGCAGCAGACCGGAGCGGCCGAGGATGCCCAACCAGAGCAGGCCGTAGCTGGTCAGCATGGCGACCTGAATCCAGAGCCCCGACATGAAAGGATTGCCGGTATGGGTGGCGATTTGCGCCCAACTGGCGACGAGTAACGTGAAGATGCTGGCGGCGACGAGGAGCCAGGTCAATCGGTCTTGGCGCAGCGTAAAGAAGCGAAGCTGCGGGAGAATCCACGCCAGCGCGATGAGCGCGGCAGCGAGCTGAGCGCCCAGGGTGATGACTGGAGCGACGCGCGCGGGCGACAAGATCTGCAGCAGTCCGATGATCAGGCTGAAGACCAGGGTGACGGCCAGCGCCGGTTGCCAGCGCGCGGGTGAACGTGCCATACTTCCCTCACCTGAAGAGAATAACGCGCGGACCGTTGTTCACCTATCCTGGCCGAATCCACGCAGATGATACGAATACTATATTATCGCATATTTTTTTCAGTTGTAAAACTATCACGGTGGGCATGGGTTCGTTCCGCCGGGATGCGTGGGTGCTGGCCGTGCCGCAACCGGGACAGGCGCGTGCCGCCCGCTCCGGTTGCGGTGCTGCTCTCCGCGCCGCTCGTCAGGCCGGCGCGTATTTTGCCGCGAAAGGCCGGTGCGAGATGGGCGTCAGCCGGGTAAAAGGCCCGGTGAGCAGTTCCTCGGCGTCCAGGCTGAACGCTTCGGCGAAGGCGCGCAAGCGCGGGGTGAGCGCTTTCAGGCCGTCGGCGCCCACCGGCTCGACGGACAGATACGGCGCCTTTGGCAGCATGTCCGGCGTGGCGCGCAAGAAGATTTCGCCGCCATGGATGCCGGAAGCCAGGTAGTCGCCAACGAGCCGCTTGCCGGGCTTATGGTCAAGGCCGAGCACGACCAGCGTGCCGCCGGCCATGTATTCGCCGAAGAAATCGCCCACACAGCCGCCGATGACGACGGCGGGAATCTGCGTCTTATACGCTTTCATGTGGATGCCCACGCGATAGCCGGCATCGCCGCGCACGAAGAGGCTGCCGCCGCGCATGCCGTAGCCCAGCGCGTCACCGGCATTGCCGTGGATAATCACCACGCCGTCATTCATCGTGTTGCAGGCGGCGTCCTGGCCGTTGCCAAAGACCTCCAGCGTGGGGCCGTCCATGAAGGCGGCCAGGTCGCCGCCGGGCACGCCGTGAATGGTGATGCGCACGTCTTTGCCTTTAAGACCGTCGCCGATGTAGCGCTGCCCACGCACGTTGCGCAACGTCAGCGCCGTCTCGCCCGCCGCCACCAATTCGCGCACGCGGCGGTTCAGGTCGCGATAGTGCAGTCCGGCCGCGTCAATCACCACGCCCGCCTGCTGATCGGCCTCCAGTTGATCGGTTGTTGTCATGGTCTGGACTCCTGCTTATGCCGGTAATCTTCGACGATGCTGTCACGCGAAGGGTAATTCGGTGACAGCCAGCCTTTTCTGACGTTCCGCTCCACTTTACTCCAGAAAAGGAGGCAGTCACCGATTTACCGAGCATGATCGGGCAACTGCGCTCTTCCGAGTAGAATACTGTTAACGCTTACGCCCCCACGCCGGCGGGTTTCACGCCCAGGATAGCCAGCGTCTGGTCGTCCAGGCCGACGGCGCGCAGGCGCTCGCGGCTGCCGCGGAGCGATTCCACGGCGTTGACGCCCATGGCGCCCAGCATCTCTTCCAGTTCGGCGGCCCAGGCCTGCACCAGATTCGCCACCCGCTCAGCACCCCACACCGGGTCAATGCGACGGGTGAGTTCGGGATCCTGCGTGGTGATGCCCCACGAGCAGCGCCCGGTGTAGCACTTCTGGCACAGCGTGCAGCCCAGGCTGAGCAGCGCGGCGGTGCCGACAGCCACCACATCGGCGCCGAGCGCAATGGCTTTGGCCATATCGGCGCTGGAGCGGATGGAGCCGGCGGCAATGATGCTCGCCTGGTTGCGGATACCCTCCTCGCGCAGACGCTGGTCCACGGCGGCGATGGCGATCTCGATGGGGATGCCCAGGTTGTCGCGGATGACGCTGGGCGCCGCCCCGGTGCCGCCGCGCACGCCGTCCAGGTAGATATAGTCCGCGCCGGCGCGCACGATGCCGCTGGCGATGGCCGCCACGTTATGCACGGCGGCGATCTTCACGCCCACGGGCTTCCGGTAATCCACCGCTTCCTTTAATGCGAAAATCAGTTGCCGTAGGTCCTCTATGGAGTAGATGTCGTGCTGCGGCGCCGGCGAAATGGCGTCGGAGCCGATGGGGATCATGCGCGTGGTGGAGACGTCCGCCGTCACCTTTTCGCCAGGCAGGTGCCCGCCGATGCCCGGCTTGGCGCCCTGGCCGATTTTAATTTCCACCGCCGCGCCGGAGTTCAGGTACTCTATATTCACGCCGAAACGGCCGGAGGCGCACTGTACGATGGCGCAGTGGGCATACGGCTTCACCTGTTCGTGCAGGCCACCTTCGCCGGTGTTCCAGAGGATGCCCAGTTCCTCCGCCGCCATCGCCAGGCTTTTCTGCGCGGTGAGCGAGATGGAGCCGTAGGACATCGGCGAGAAGATGATGGGGAAAGCAAGCTGGTAGTTCGGCGCGAGTTGCGTCTTCAGCGAGACGCGGCCATCGGCGGCAACCTCTACCTCCACCTGCTCCGGCTTGCGGCCCAGGTAGGTCCGCAGCTCCATCGGCTCGCGCAGCGGGTCAATGGAGGGATTCGTCACCTGGCAGGCGTCGAGGAACAGACTGTCAAAGAGCACCGGGAAATCCTGGTCCGCGCCCATGCCGGTGAGCAGCACGCCGCCGGACTCCGCCTGGCGGTAGACATTCTTGCGATGGCGCAGTGTCCAGTTGGCATTCGGCCGGTAATAGGTCGGGTTGGGCAGCACGGTAATGCACGACTCCGGGCAAAACACCTCGCAGCGGTGACAGCCCACGCACTTGTGCTGATCGGCCACCACGCGGTTCTCCCAGCGCAGCGCGCCCCAGCCGCACTGCTTAATACAGCGCTTGCAGCGGCAGCAGGCATCGTTATCGTTCGTCCAGCGAAATTCGGGCGGTATATAGCTCGTTGACATAGGCGTTCCTCTTCACTACCTCCACGTGATGGGCGGCATTACCGGTTCAGCTCCAGCGACGACAACGGACCGAAATCGGCGCGGGCGACCGCCGACGGCACCTCGGGAAAGACATCCGCGTCCAGCTCGACGATGGTCGGCTCGCCGCCGCGCGGCGCCCAGATGCTGTCCGGATTGTGGCACATTTCCAGGATGCCGGATTCCTCGCTGGAGAGCATTACCCAGTCATCCTTCTCGGCGGCGACCAGCGGGCGCAGCTTGATGCGGTCGTTCAGCCCCACCATGCCGCGGCGATGGCCGAAGACGATAGCGAAGGGGCCGTTCACCAGCGCGCCGGCGTAGACCATGCGCAGGGTGCGGTAGAGCTCGGCCTTCGCGGGGTCCGACTCCGCCAGCGCGTCAATGTCCCGCCAGAAGGGCGCTGCCATCACCGTACAGGCCACGTCCACCGGCAGTTTGTGCCGGCGCAGCAGCAGGTCGAGCAGGTAGGCCATCACCTCGGTGTCGGTGCGCAGTGTGCACTGGTAGCCGAACTGCTCCAGGTAGCGCTTATTGATGCCGTAGCTGGAGATTTCGCCGTTGTGTACCACCGCGAAGTCGAGCATGGTGAAAGGATGCGCGCCGCCCCACCAGCCCGGCGTATTCGTCGGGAAGCGGTCGTGTGAGATCCAGATGTACCCCTGGTATTCTTCCAGCCGGTAGAAGTGGCCCACCTCGTGCGCCGAGCCGACCGCCTTGAAGGCACCCATGTTCTTGCCAGAGCTGAAGACATAGGCCTCGTTAATGCGGACGTTGATGTCCATCACCGCGCGCAGCACGTAGTCCTCGGCGGTGGGCAGCATGGATTCGGCCAGCTTCAATGGCTTCGGATGCAGGAAGTACCGGCGCAGCGCCGGCGCGGTTGCGGGGTCCACCCCCTCCACCGGGCGAGTGGGGATGTGCTCCTCGTGGACGAGTTCAAAGTGTTCGTCCAGATAGCGTTCCGTCTCTTCCTGCGCGCGCGACGTGTAATACATCAGGTGGAAGGCGAACTCATCGGCATAGTGCGGGTAGCACCCATAGACCGCGAAGCCGCCGCCCAGGCCGTTGCCGCGCTCCTGCAGCAGGCCGATGGAGCGGATAATCGCCTCGCCGTTCACCAGATTCCCGCGGCGGCTCATCATCGCGCTCAAGCCACAGCCGGAGAGATTGCGTTCCGTTAAATCAAAGGGTGTGTGTCCCTGCATGATCGGTGTCTCCCTGCCCCGGGGTTACGTGGGGCGTCTCATTTCTCGCCGAGAAGGGCGGCCACCTCGTCGGCGCCGGATTTCGGCACGGCGGGCAGCTTCAGGCGTTTCCGCGCGGCTTCCGAAGTGGCGATCATCGCGCCGGTGCCGGTGACGGTGGCAATGCCGTCGGCTACGCCGCCGGGGACCACGCCGCGCTCCACGGAAAGGTGCTTCACCGTGCGGAAGATCTCCAGCATCGAGTAGCTCTGGCAACAGCGATCGCTGCAGGTGTAGCACTCGTGGCACTTCCAGACGCTCATGTCGGCAATCACGCCGTCCAGATCGCCGGCGGCGATGCGGCGGATAATCTCGTTCGGCACCCAGGTGGGATCGCCCAGGTTCACCGGGCAGTCGTTGCGGCAGCCGTTGCATGCGGCGCAACCCGTCAGGCCTTTCAAATCGAAATGCGGGGCGAGGGTGTCTTGCGCGGCACGCAGCGACGCCCAGTGGGCGAAGAAGCGGTCGGTGCTGATGCGGTGCGCGGAAATCCCCAACTCCTCCAACTCCAGCCCCAGCGCGAGACCGAGCAGCTCCATGTAGGAGAGCACCGGCACATCATAGACTTCACCGGCGCGAGCGAGGTTGGCCTGCTGATACTCATACTGCATGGTGCAGGATGGGCAGGTGGTGGTGAGGCAATCCACGCCGAGTTTCGCCAGTTCGGAAAGCTTCAGCCGGCACATGTGCTCGGCCTGCGACTGGTCGTCGGCGCGCGCCAGCAGTCCACCGCAGCAAAGCATCTTGGTGGCGTAGTCCACCGAGGTGGCGCCCAGCGCGTCCACCAGCGTATCATATTTGCGCGGCGCGAAGGGGTCGTCGAAGGCGAGTTCCTTGCTGGGGCGCACCAGGTGGCAGCCGTTATGCACAGCCACGCGCAGGCCGGTGAGCGGGTGGGTGATGCGCTGGCGCAGTGTCTGCGCGCCGAAATCGTCCCACAGGACTTCCAGCGTGTGCTTAACCTCGGTGCGGCCGTGGTAGACGCGGCCGATGCGCGCCAAGCGCTCGTTGACCATCGCCAGCTTGTCGGGATGAGCGGCGAGTTCGTGATTGGCGCCTTTCAGCGTGCCATAGCAGCCGGTGCAGGGAGTGACGATGGTGACGCCGGCGTCTTCCGCGATGTCGAGGTTACGGGCGGCCATGGTCAGCCACATGTCGTGGTCGGCGTTCTTAATCATGGACTTTTCGGGGCAGCAGCTCAACCCCTCCAAATCCTGGGCGGCGATGCCCAGCGCGGCAAACGCCGCGCGCATCGCTTTCTCAATATGCGGCATGCGGCTGGGGATGTAACAACCCCAGAAATACCCGTATCGCGCCATGATGTCTCGCTCCCTCATCGAGCCGGCCGCCGATCGCTCAATACGACAAATGGTCGAAGTTACCATTTCACCGTCAGTCGCCAGCGCTGCCGCCGCGTATTCGCAACGGCGTGACCGTGGACATCACCCTCCCCGCGGCGTTGACCCACGTCGCATGCGAAGAGGCAGGGCAAACGTCCACTTACAAGGGTACGCGAGAAATGTTTCCAACAGATTACGCGCGCGGGTGGGGTGTGCGCTTTGAACATGTGTGGGGTTATTCGCCAGTGCCGTAGAGGGCGGTGAGGTGGGTTTTTACGCGCCGCAAGGCTTCGCGGGCATTTTCGAAGACCACCAGTTCCATGCTGTCTCGCTGAGTAGCCCAGCGATAGGCGACATGCTCCCAGGAGAGGTGGATCTCGTTCGAAAGGGCGCGTGCGAGGAAATAGGTCACTTCCTTGTCTACCAGCGTGCGGCCGCGACGATAGCGGTAGTGAATGACATAGCGGAAATCGGGGTCGAACTCGATCTCGCTCAGGCCGGTTTCCTCGGCGATCTCACGGCAGGCTGCCTCCTCCTCCGACTCCCCCCGGTTCAACTTGCCTTTCGGGAAACCCCAGGGCTTGCCGGGGGCGGGCTGCAGCAACAGGAAGAGATAACTCCCGTCTTCCGTTGTCCGATAGACGACCGCGCCTGCCGAATGCTCCTTCACCATGATCGAATCCCGCACTTCCTCACCGCACAAACAATCAGTTTCAGTATACGGGAAGCCGTGCCGTCTGTCCAGCCGTGGAACGTGCTATTCCGCTTCCACCGCCGTCTCGCCGCGATACCAGATACGGCCTTCGATACGATCCCATTCCGTCCAGGCGTTCTCGGGGTTGCCGCCCCGCAGCATCTCGATACAGTGGGTGGCTTTGGCCTCCAGATTGTCCACCGCGTGGAGGATCACCGCTTCCAGCATCTTCGGCACCACGGGTGCGCCGAAGTCGCCGGTGCCGTGGTGACTGAGGATGAGGTGGCGCAGGCGGGTGGTCACCTCATCGGAGATGTGCAGTCCGCGCGCCCACTCGTAGACCAGATGGTCGCCGATGACAATGTGACCGTGCAGGTTGCCGATGGTGCTGTACTCGATGGCCAGGTTTGCCCAGGCGAACTCCTCGATCTTGCCG
>JAKIYB010000085.1 GCA_022708765.1 Armatimonadota bacterium
GGCAGCCGCCTTCGCCGGCGAACAGGACGAGATGTGGTGGAACCGCCATATCTTCTTCCTGAAGAGCGCCAGCCCGGCGGGCGCGAACTACTTCGTGATGCGTGACACCTTCCCGAACGGCAAGGATCGCCCGACCTGGTGGACGTGGATGAACCTGGACGGCGCGGAGAAGGTGAGCGTGGACGGCACAGCCTTCGACTCGAAGACGGTGCCATATAATAAGCTGGACGAGAAGGCGATGCCGGTGATGACCGGACAGGCGCTGGAGATGAAGACCGCCTACGGCGCCGCCACCTGGTTCTGGTTCACCCGTCCGCTGCCCATCCGCGCGCGCATGACGTGGGATTACTCCCAGGGCGGCCGCCTGCGCATGCCGAAGGAGTGGTTCCCAAAATTCACCGAGAAGGAAACGAAGACGACCATCGAGGCAATCGCGCAGCCGGGAGCGGATTACTACTACGTGGTTTATCCGCGCAAGGACGCCGAGAAGACGCCCGCCTGCGCCGACCTGGGCGACGGCGGCGTGAAGGTGACCACCGCGGAATCCACCGATTATGTTTTCATCAGCGACACCCCGTTGAATTTCAACAAAGAGAACGTGGTCTTCACCGGCAAGGCGGGCGCCGTGCGCGTCTTCCCCGATTATGTCGTCTTCTGCATGAACGCCGGCAGCGGCAAGATCGGCTACAAGGGCACCATCTTCGAGGGCAATGGGCCGTTCGAGCGCACGGTGCGCACCGCCGACCTGAAGCCCGGCGTTACGGCGGTGAACGAAACCTACGCGAAGAGCATCATCACCCAGCAATATGATAACAATAACGAGGTGCGCGGCGAAGGACCATTCACCGTGAAGCTGGAGAACCGCGCGATCCGCATCAGCGTAGACGGCCGCGCCCGCGTGCTCTACGTGACGAAGCCGGAGTGGATGGACCGCCCGCAATACACCATTGACGGCGTGGAGTGGATGCCGTGCTGGACGGACTACCCAAGCAGCGGCTGGGGCACGTTTAAAGACACCAACCTCATCGCCATCGCCGTGCCCGACGGCAAGCACGAGCTGGTCATCACCGATCTGGTCTTCCCACCGGTATGGACGCGGCAGTTTACGCCGGGTATCCCCGGCGTCGTGAAGCCGGCGCCGGCCACGCAGAGCGGAAAGCCCGTCCTCCTCCCTTTTCAGAACATCGGCCAGCCGGCGCGATGACCGGAAACGCCGCGAAGGAGCCGCCGATGAACCTGTTGCGCACCGCGCAATTGCTGAAACAGAAGAAACCGCTGCGGGTGGTCTGCTACGGTGACTCGATCAGCGAGGTTGGACGTTCCGCGAACTGGTACGGCGGGGCTAAGAGCCGCGAGGCGAACTGGGGCAGCCAGCTTCAGGGATTGCTGCGCGCCGCCTACCCCGGCGTGGACATTCAGGTGCTGCATTTCGGCATCGGTGGGCAGAACGCCTACGAGGGGCTGGGCCGGCTGGACTGGCTGGCGGAGTATAAACCCGACCTGGTACTGGTGGCCTTCGGCGCGAACGACACCGGCTGGCACCCGATTCCCGCGGAGGCGACGAAGCTGGCGCTGAAGACGCTGGCGCAGTGGACGCAGGAGCGCTACGGCGCCGACGTGGTGCTGATGAGCACTGGCGGCGACAATCCGCGACAGCCTAACCATACCCACGTGGCGGAGACCGTGCAGGCCACCTGCGAGGCCGCCGGGGAAGCCGGCGCCGGCTACATTGACATCCGCGCCGCCATCCTGCGGGTGACCGAGGACGGCAAGCGCTGGACCGACTATCACAACAGCCCGCAGGACTGCCACCCGAACGACACAGGCCATCGTTTCTGGGCGGAGACGGTGTTTCAGGCGTTGCAGGCGGCGCTGACAGAGCGGTAACACTAAAACTCGTTCGTAGTCAGCTACGCAGCGGAGCGGAGTAGCGTTCGGGCACAGGACAGGCACGTGTTAGAGAGCTTGTTTGACGAGTTGAAAAGGGCGAGTGACTTTTCGCTTGATGGCAATCCTCGGCGATTCGCTGAACTCGTCGAGGAGATTGCACGCTCTGGTGATCCGGCGATTGTGCCGCGATTGCTTGGATTCTTCGACGATCAGACATCGTTTCCCGATGCCATGTTCGCAATTGTGCATGCTGTCGAGCAATTCGATGACACTGTGTATTTGACCGGGCTTTTCTCAATGATTGAGGAGACATGGGCAGCAAGTCCGGAATGGCTGATGGTTTTGCACTACCGGATTCTGAATAGTCCAGACACAATGAAGCGCTATCGCGAAATGGTAGGCAGGTTGTCCCGAAGACAAAAAGTTGCTCTACGAGACTTGCTCGTGCGTATCAAAAATAACGAGCCGGAATTTTCTGTCCGATGCACAGTGCTGATAAAAGCGATGAGTCGGTTCTCGTTTTTCTAGCATTGTCTTTCTTCTGGGTACGACCTGCATCGTCGAACGGCACTCCGCTCCCGCTGCGTGCCTCACTACGAACGGGATGGTTTGCTTACTTTATGGGGTTTGGATGCGGGTAAGGAGCTACCAATGCAGATGAATACCGTTGACCCTGAATCCCTCTCCTTCGATCTGCTCGTCGCCGGCGGCGGTCTGGCGGGCGTGTGCGCGGCGGTGGCGGCGACGCGAGGCGGGGTGGGGGTGGGCGGCGCCAACCAGCACAATGCCTGGGCGCGCGAAACCGGATTGGTCGAGGAACTGCTGCTCGCGACGGGAGTTGGGACGCCGGTGAGCGACGTGCTGCTGGCCGAGTTCGTCCGCCGCCAACCGAACCTGACCCTTTTCCTCAATACCAGCGTGCGCGGAGTGGAGATGGACGGCGCGCGCATCGCCCGGGCGCGGGCAAGCCAGCTTGGCAGCGAGCGCGAGTTTCTTTTCACTGTCCGCCAGGTGGTAGACTGCACCGGCGATGCCACGGTGGGCTTCCTGGCCGGCGCCGACTGGCGCATGGGGCGCGAGGCGCGCGGAGAATACGGTGAGCCGATGGCGCCGGTGGAGGCCGATGCCTGGACGATGGGCAGCACGGTGCTGCTGCGCGCGCGGAACGTTGGCCAGCCCGTTCCCTTCACCGCCCCCGACTGGGCGCACCACTACGACACGGAAGATGAAGTGGGCCTGTTCCGCTGGCTGGGCGCGGCGAACGGCGAGACGACCGGCGGCTGGTGGTGGATGGAAATCGGCATGCCGCCCTTCGACACTATCCGCGATAACGAGGACATCGCCCGCGAACTGTACCGCCGGGCGCTGGGCGTGTGGGATTTCTTCAAGAACCGCTTCCGCGATGCGGCATCCTACGCGCCGTACGAGCTGGAATGGATCGGCACCGTGCCGGGCAAACGCGAGAGCCGCCGGCTGCTGGGCGACGTGGTGCTGTCTGAAGACGACTGCCATCATGGCCGGCAGTGGCCCGACACCGTGGCCTACGGTGGCTGGTACCTCGACCTGCACACCAGCGGCGGCATCCTCAATCCGGAGGAGCCCGCCGAATACGCGCATATTGACGGCACTTACGCCAACTGGGCGAAAGTGGCCCCCTATGGCATCCCGCTGCGCGCGCTCTACAGTCGCAATGTGGACAACCTGTGGATGGCCGGGCGGAACCTTAGCGCCACCCATGTCGCCCTCGGGTCGGCGCGGGTGATGCTCACCACCGCCTGCCTGGGCCAGGCCGTCGGCACGGCGGCGGCTTACGCGCTGGCACATGAGTTGACACCACGGCAGGCGGCGGCAGCGCCGCATATCGGGGAGATTCAGCGTCGGCTGTTGCGCGACGACGCGCGCCTGCCCGGTATGATCCGCGAGGAGGCTGGTGATCTGGCGCTACTGGCGGAGGTCACCGCCTCGTCGAGTGCCCCGCTGGCGCTGGATGATGTGCTGGAGCAGACGGTGCCGCTGGACCTTGCCCGCGCGGTGGTATTGCCGCTGAGCGGGCCGTGGCTGGAGGAATTTGCCGTCTGCCTCTCCGCGGAGGCGGCGGGCGATGTGGCGGTGGAAGTGCAGCGCGTGGAGCGCCTCTGGGACCGGGCGCCGGGCGTGACACTGTATCGCGGCACGCTGGCGGTGGCGGCGGGCGAGCAGCAGTGGGCCGGGTGCGCGCCGGAACTGCCCGTCGAACCGGGCCTGTATCGCCTCATCCTGCACCCGGCGCCCGGCGCGCGCTGGCACCAGGCGGCGCAGGCGGTGGGCACGGTGGCGCAGTTCCTCGCCGTCTCGCCGGGCGGCAGCGATCCACACAACCGTCACTGGCCGCGCCTCGCCCCGGCGGAGTGCGCCATCCCGCCGTATGCGGTATGGATTCCGCAGGCGCGGGCGGCGCTGGCAGCGCGGGTGACGCCGGTTTCGCGCCCCTACGAAGCGGCCAATGTGGTGAATGGCCGTGACTGGCCGGAGGACTGGCCGAATCTGTGGATCTCCGGCACGGGATTACCACAATGGCTGCAGTGGCGCTGGGATACGCCGCTGACGATTGCGCGCGCGGAACTGCGCTTCGACAGCGACCTGCATGCGCCCATCCCTCATGCGGCTGCGCCTGGGACACTGGCGACGGAGTGGACATTGCAGGCGTTGGACGGCGCGGCGTGGAAGACGATCCATCTGGAAACGGATAATCGCTTCCGCGGGCGCGATGTATGCTTCGATCCCATCACCACCACAGCTCTGCGCCTGGTCATCCACGCAACGGCGGGCAGCCCACGGGCGCGGGTGTATGCGGTGCGGTTATATGGTCCCCCATCTGATCACGGGACGGCAGTACGGTAAAGGAAGTCAGGGAACACTGGAAGGACTTTCAAAGCGGAATCCGACGCCGGTTACGGTGTGAATATACGGTGGGGCATCGGGGGTGGGGCGAAGTTTCTTGCGCAGGTTGCTGATGTGGACACGCAGGATGTGCAGGGCACCGGGGGTGTCGTCACCCAGCACATGGGTAGTCAGTTGATGGCTGGTGATGACTCTGCCGGTATGTTTGGCGAGCAGTGCCAGCAGAGCGTATTCGGTGGGGGTGAGGGCCACCTCGCAGCCGGCGACGACCACGCGACGGGCGGCAAAGTCCAGGGTGAGGTTGCCGCGGGTGAGCGTCGGCATGGCGTGTTCCTCGGCGACGCAGCGGCGCAAGCACGCGCGCACGCGCGCGTGCTTGCGCCGGGATGGCAGGGTTTCGTCAGGTAGTCATCGCCGCCCTGGTCCAGCGCGGCAATCTTTTTCTGGGGCGCATCGGCCACCGAGAGGAAGAGACAAGGGCCGCTATACCACTCTCGAAGCGCGCGGCACACTTCGTAGCCGTTGATGTCGGGCAGCATCAAATCGAGAATGACCAGGTCAGGCGGTGCTTCCGCCGCCAGCCTCAGGCCTTCAGTGCCGGTGTGCGCCATGCGCACGTCATACCCCCCAGCCGTTAACAGAGTCTGCAACAAGCGGCAAATACGCTGTTCGTCGTCAATTACGAGGATGCGGGCGGCGCGTGATCCCATGGGTATCCTTCCCTGGAAAACAATAATATTTGAGTATACCATACGCATCGGAAGGGAAACAATCCGAGAATGAAAAACATCCACGGCCGCATATGCCGTGGAAGGGTGGAACCTTCCTACCGGCGAATTGTCCAAATAGTCAGTTCGTTCCTACGACGCGGAGGGTTACTCATGGTCCGTACGATAACGCTGGTGCTCGGGCTCTCCCTGGCCTGTTTGCTGCCGGCTTCCGTATTCGCGCAGGCGGCGCTTGCGCTTCCGGCGGCGCAGTGGCGCGGGGAGCTAAGCGAGATCGAGGGAGTGCCGGAGAAGCATAGGACGACGCTCGGTTATCCGGTCAATCAGCGCTCAAAATTGACGTTCAACCAGGATGCCATCCCTGGCGGCGTCTACCTGCTGCGGATGAAACTGCGCGCCTCGCACGTGTGCGATGAAGTGGCGTGGAATTCCGGACTGAAGGTTCTGGTGAACGAAAACGAGGCGGCCAGCCTCGATTCGCTCTTCTTCGCGCGCGCCAATCAGCCGGAGTGGAAGAGCGTACAGGTGGTCATCCCTGACGGTCCGCTGCGGTTGTCGCTGGCTGCCTGGGCTGACGTGGAATCTTTCAAGCACCAGGCGTTGGAGACGAAGGTCGAGACGAATGACGGCCCTGACGCCGATCCTGATATGGGCATGGGGGAAATCTCCTTCGGACTGAGCTCGCGCGAACACCAGTACTTCGCTCTGGATGATGCCGAACTGGTGCCGCTGTCGCGCAGCGGCTACATAGCCGGCGTGACCACCGATAAAATCCGCTACATGCCTGGCGACACGCTGAAGGGCACGGCGACGGTAGGCACGGTGGGCAAAGCCGGCGCCAAAGGCACTGTCACCCTTTTCCTGGAGCATGGCGTCAACACCCGCGACAAGGTGAAGGAGATTCCCGTAATCCTGACCGAGAAACCGCAGACGCTCTCCTTCGACATCCCGCTGCCGAAGCGCGAACTGGGTCACGCGCTGGTGGCGGTCTACAACTCCGCCGACGGCAAGGATCGCAGCGAAGCGGCGGAATACTTCAACATCGTCACCAATTTTTACCGCACGGCCATCCACGGCGGCATGGTGATCCGTTTCGGTAATTCGCTGCTGAGCATGCAACGGCAGCGCGAGGTTATCACCGCATCACGAAAAAAATACCAGAATTGCGGAGAGATGTTCGCGTGGGCGGAAGAAGACATGGTGGAGATGAGCCCGCAGACCGACTGGTGGTTCTCCGGGCAGACCTGTTACCACCTGCAGAAGGAAGGACTGAAAAACCTGATTGCCGCGGCGCATGAACAGGGCTATTCCTGCGTGACCTATGGCAAGTTCATCATGTCCGGCTACCTGGGGTGGAAGACGGCCTATGACTATCCACTCGACCACCGCGGCCAGTACCACTACCCGGTAGGTATGTGGGAGGGTGTCAACGTTAAAAGCCTGGACCGCTTCAAGAACAAAGAGTTCTTCCCCATCGGCTTCGGGCCGCATGTGCGCGGCGGGGTGCTCGACCGCCCGATGGGCTGGCAGGACTTTCTGCCCATCAATCCCGACGCCACCCCGCGCATGACGCGCATCGCCGCCGAGGAGATCATCCGCTCGGTGGAGATGTTCGGCTGGGATGCCGTGCGCTGGGATGGTCACCCGCGCGGCGGCGGCCAATGCGGCGGCGAAGGACGGTATGACTACTACGCCGCGCTGCGCACGCAGGCACTGGTGCGCTACTTCAAGGATATCGTCAACGCAAAATACCCGTACTTCCAGCACGGCTATAACTACTACTTCGTGCAGAATAAGCCCGATCCGAGTTGGGGTATCGAAGACTTCGAGCTGGATGAGCTCTGCCGTGGCGGCGGGCTGGTGATGAACGAGTCCATCCGCAACAGCGCTGGCCGTCCCTTCGAGTGGATCGCCAGTAACATCCAGGTGGAAGGCGACCTCAGCCGCGAGCGCGACGGATTTCTGCTCGGTATCTCCTGCGACGGCGAATCCACGCGTGACGCTTTCGTCGAAGCGATCCTCTACTTCGCCGGTGGCATGCGACCAATGGGAGCGGTGTCAGACAATACGCTCATCAACCGTTACGGCACCCGTTACTCAAAATATGTTTTCGATGAGAACCTGCGCCGGCTGGCGAAGCCGGAGGGCGTACTGAAGCCGGCGGGAGAGACGAACGTCTGGTGGCAACCCTTCGTCTACGAGACGCCGCGCGAAGGCAATACCGCGCAACTGGTGGTGAACCTGCTGAATATCCCGCGCCAGGCCACGCCCAAGCAAGAGCAGGACCCGCATCCGAAATGGGATATGAATCCCGGCACCGTGCCGTTCAGCATGGGGCTGACGCTGCCTGCGGGCTACACCGCTATGGGCGCGCACTTCATTAATCCCTTTACGCTGGAGGTCATCCCGGCTGAGGTAAAGGCCAATGCGGTGGCAGTGCCGATAGTAGATGCCTGGCTGGTGCTGGTGGTAGACCTGAAGGTGGCGGACGGCGCGCCGACGTTGGCCTCGCAGTTCGGCCCACCGCGGACCTTCGGCGTGAAGCGGCAGGGGCTGGAGATCGAGCGCATTGAACCCAGGCCGCTGGACATCGGCAAAGATACCGTTGAAGTGAATAAGGACATGTCCTTCCTGGCGCCGAAAGCAAAAACGCCGGCTGCGCCGGAGAAAGACCTGGACGCGCTGGGCTGGGACGCGCGCAACGCCGCGCTGCTGGAGATGGCGGCGAAACGCACCCCGGACGACCTGCTGAAAGGGTGGTGGAAAGGTGGCAGCCTGCCCCATGACCTGAAGGTGAAGGACAAGCCGCCGGTCTTCCCCGATCTCACCCCGCAGCGCGACGGCGCCATGGATATCTACTACGGACGCGGCGCGATGGACTACCGCTTGCGACTGTGGGAGGTTTTCGCCGGCTTCGACTGCGCGCGGATACGCGAAGGTAAACTGACCGGCGTCGTGCGCCAGAGCGCGTGGATGGCCCTGTCGGACGGCATCATCTGGCGCGATTTTCCGGCGTATGACCTGGTGCTTTACACCTCCATCCCGCATGCTGCCATTGGCGCTGAGAACGGCTACGCGCTGGTGGACTACGTGAAGGCGGGCGGCGGCGTGCTCTTCACCGGCGGCGAATACGCCTTCGGCAAGGGCGGTTACGACTTCACCGTGCTGGAGCGCGAACTGCTGCCCGTGCAGTGTACCGAGACGGTGGACGTGAAATACGCCGAAGACACCCCCTTCCTGCTGGAACCGGGCAAGGATTTCGCGGAATTGGGCGTGAAGACGAATTTCGCGGCGAAGCCGGCCTTCTGGTGTTATAACCGCGTGGCGCTGAAGCCGAACCCGGCGGTGAAAGTCTTCCTCAAGAGCGGCAACCGCCCCATCCTCATCGGCTGGCAGCTTGGCAAAGGCCGCGTGGCTTGCCTGCTCATTGACCATCGCGGCATGTCCGGCGACGGGGTGAATATGTTCTTCGACTGGGCGGATTGGCCGGCGCTGATGCGTGCCGTCATGCGCTGGACCGCGCCGGACGCCGGTAAAGTGGATCCGCCGGCGGCGCGGCCGGACATCCCGGCGCTGCTGAAAACGCTGGCCGCTGACACCGCCACCGACGTGAGCATCCGCGAGGTGCGAAGCGATGACCCGGATGCCGAGCCGGATTTGGGGCTGGATGGCGCGGGCATGATCCTCGATGAGAAGTCGCTGAAAAAGCGCATTCCGCTGCTGCGCGAGCTGCTGCGGGGTGACAGTGCGGAAGTAGGACTGGCGCTGGCCGAACAGGCCATCAAGATCGGCAACCTGCCGGAAGACCTGCGCCAGGATATGCTGGACTTCGCCCGGCGTCACCGCCCGGCGACGGGGCTGACGGCGCCCGCCGAAGCAGCCATTGCCGGCACCAACCCGGCGGCGCGCGGCGTGGCAATGCAAGTACTTGGTCTTGCTGGCGGGCCGGCCTTCCTGAAGGTGGTGAAAAATCCTCCAAACGCGGACGTGACGAACGAATTCGCGCGCGACCGCGCGCTGGCCTGCGGCATCGTCTTCTGTCCGACTGCCGACCTGGCCGCGCTCGGTAAAGCGAAGGTGGACGCCATTAATAAAGTGGAGGCTGACCGCAAGAAATATTACGTCGGCTTCACCGGCGGCACCGACTTCTCGCTGGCGGCGCCCGAGCAGCCGTGCATTGACACCGAGTCCTTCTACCTGCGCGTCGGCTGGCTGGCCTACCTGTCACGACAGGATCCCGCCAACTACGGCGCCCAGTTTGCCCGCGAATGGCTGATGGTCAACCAGTATAAGGACTACGCCGACCTTACCATCAGCGGCATCTGGTCGGACCGGGTGATGACCGGCCCGCAAAAGCAGGCGAAGGTGAAGCCGCTCCAGGCCCTCCAGCGTGACCTCGACTGGCTCGATCGCGTCACCGAACCGGCGATGGAGCAACTGCTGAAGGCGAATCCCGACGCCGTGGCGAAAGGCTTCTGCGCCGCCCACTTCAACGCTGAAGCCAACCGCGCCATCAGCTTCCTCCTCCGCTACACCCCTGCTGAGACGAAAGCGGTGCTGGCAGCGCTGAGCGGTGCGAAACACGAACGGCTGGTGGCGTTTGGGAAAGCGAGGTTGGGGCAGTAATTCACTAATATACCTGTTGTCGGACCCCTCCCGCGCCCCCTCCTCTTACCAGGCGGAGGTTAGGTGCATGCGAGCGAACCGGTAACGCATGCCTGAATGGTGTTATTCGTCGGACTCCCCTCACCCTGCTCGGGCAGGGGCTGGGGGAGGGGCTTAATGACGGGACTGATGATGACTTCAATTCCAGAAAAGGGGATCACACACATGACATTACAACCTAAGCTCCGCGTCGCGATGGTCGGCGTGGGAGGATTCGGCTGGTATCGGCGCGAGCGGATGCGTGAAACGGGGCTCTTTGAGCTGGTCGCGGCCTACGACATCAACCCGAAAGCACTGGCGGCGGCGGAAGAGGCAGACGGCGCGAAGCCGGTGGGCAGCTACGAGGAGCTGCTGGACACGCCGGGCATCGAGGCGATGATCATCTCCACCGGCGGCAAGTTCCATGCCGAGCAGGCGCTGCAGGCGATGGACCGCGGGCTGCACGTCTTCGTGGAAAAGCCGCTCTGCTCCACCACCGACGAAGCGCTGGCGCTGCTGGCGAAACAGCGCGAAACCGGGCTGGTGGTCGGGCTGGGGCACAATGACCACTCCAGCGATCCGCGCTTGAACTACCTGAAGCAGTTCATCGCCGGCGGCGAGATGGGCAACCTTGCCACCTTTGAATTTGTGACGGCGCACAGCGGCGGGCTGGAAATCCGCCCCGGCGACTGGCGCGGTGACCCGGAGAAGAACCCCGGCGGCATGCTCTTCCAGTGCGGCGTCCATGCCCTGCACGAGTTGATGTACCTGTTCGGCCCCGTGGCGCGCGTCACCAGCATGATGCGCTACGACGTGCATACCACCCTCACCGCCGACGTGGCGCACTGCATCCTGCAGTTCGAGAACGGCCTCATCGGCACGTTGAGCGCCTACCACGTCACCCCGTACCGTCACACCCTGCACCTGTACGGCACGAAGAAGAGCATCTTCATGGATGCCCGCGCGCCCTCCTACGGCGATGCCGCCACCTGCTTTATCCAGGAGCGGAAGAACTGCGAGGCGGAGCCGCTCATTCCCTTCGAGCTCGCGCCCGGGACGAAGGATAACGACGCCGCCGGCCACAGCCACGATACCTGCGGCAACGTGAAGAGCTTCTATCACGCCGTGCGCAACGGCGGCGAACCCTATCCCTCGCTGAAAGATGGCGCCCGGGCCGTGATGGTGGTCTTCGCCGCCGAGGAATCAGCGAAAACCGGCCGCACGGTGGACGTGCCCAGCGTGGAAGGGCTGGAGATAACGGCAGGATAACCGCGGATGTTGGTGAACTGAGCGTATACAGAAATAACGTCACCAATCAAGGGAGTATACCATGCGTATCTTCATTCTCGCCGCGCTGGCTTGCGGGCTGACGGGCGCGGCGCTGGCTGCGCCGGATGTAGACCTGAACCGCTTCAGCCTGGGGCTGGGCGGCGGGCAGATGTATGGCGAGTTGGGTACCAACATCGAGTATCGCCTCGATGAGCAGTTCGCGATGAGCGGCGGTTTCGGCCTCAACGGCGACGGCAACTGGTTCCTGGGTGG
>JAKIYB010000086.1 GCA_022708765.1 Armatimonadota bacterium
TGGCCCATGGTGTCACCTTCTTCTGCCCCCACCACGCCTGGCACGGCGCCTGGGGACGGCGCAAGAGCGATTTCCCGCCGAACTTCAACTACCAGCAGGCGTATTTCGCCGATCTACCGGCCATCAACAACTACTTCACCCGCTTGATGGTCGCCCTCACCGCTGGCGACCCCGTGGCGCCGGTGCTGCTGTTGCACCCCATCGAGGCAGCCGGCGCGATGCACCGGCGCGGAGTGATGGGCATGGACGGCGGGACGCTTCCCGAAGAAACCGGCGCGCTGGAGCAGGCTTTCGCCGCTTTCTACCGCATCCTCGACACAATCCTGACTGCCGGCTACGGCTGTGACCTGGGAGACGAAGGCTACCTGGCCGACCTCGGCGATGTCGAGGATGGCATGTTGCGCGTGGGCGCGATGCGCTACCCCGTGGTAGCCGTGCCCCCCGCCGCCACCTGGCGCCCGCATACCTTCGCCTTGCTCCGCGACTTCGCCGCGCGCGGCGGCACTCTCCTCTTCATCGGCGATCCGCCAACCGAGTTGGATGGCGTACCGTCCGACGACTGGCTAGCGCTGCTGGCGCGGGCGCGCCACATCTCCGATGACCCCGAACAGCTCTGGCAAAGCCTTGACGCCGTCGTCCCGCATTGCTTCACGCTGCGCGGTTGCGATGGTGCCCCTGTACCGCATACCTATATAAACCACCGGCGAGACGGCACGGCAGAGACGCTCTTCATCACAAATTCGGATGACGACGCGGTTCGCGAGTATGTGCTCACCTGGTTGGGCGATGCCTCGCCCTCCCTCACGCGCTGGGAGCCCATTGATGGCTCGAGCGCCCGTATCAACCAGGGCTGCCGCACATACCGCTTTAGCTTGCCGCCAAACGGATCGCTGCTGCTCACCGCCGGCGCGGAGGAAGAGGCGCTGCCGGTCTACACGCCAATCACCCTTGAGGGCACCGAAGTCGCTGCCGCCCCGCGGGAATGGGCCTTCACCCGCAGCGAGCCGAATGTGCTGGTGCTCGACCGGATGGCGGTCACCGTTGATGACGAGGCGTGGCCCGAGCTGTCGGTGTGGAAGGTTATCGGTCGCCTCAATTCGCATTTCGGCCTCACCGGCGTCGAGCGCTTCCAACCGTGGACGCTGGCTCGCGACGATCGCTACACCGGCGCCGGCGGGCCGGTCACCATCCGCCAGCAGTTCACCTGTGCGATGATGCCGGAAACGGCCGCGCTGGTCTTCGACGGTATCGTGCCTGATGCATTGCATGTCAATGGCACGCCCGTCAGCCTGGCCAGAGCGGGTTGGCACTGGGACCGCGCCATGCGCGCGGTGCCGGTAACCGACGCGCTGCGGGTTGGGGAGAATGTTGTGGAATTCCACGCGCACTACGACCGCATGACCGAGATGTGCGCGACCAGCCTGATCGGCGATTTCGCCGTGCGGCTCGAAGCGGACGGCCGTGGCACGGTCGTGCCTGAACCGGTCACCTTGACCGGCGCGCCATGGACGGAGCAGGGGTATCCCTATTACTCCGGCGCGATACGTTATCGCACCACAGTAACGGGCGCGGATCACTCGCTATACTTGCGCCTGGCAGATCCTGTTGCCGTACTGGTGCGCGTGGCCGTCAATGACCTGGCGCTCAGCCCGCTCATGTGGTCGCCGTTTGAGACGGCGCTCCCCTGCCGACCGGGTGATAATGTGATCGAACTCAATGTCGTCTCCAGCCGGCAAAACACCTGGTACTTCCGGCGCGATGCCAGCGGTTGTCCCATGCTGCACCCGTATGGCCTCGGACCGGTAGAGATTCTTGCCGCCAGCAAGTAGGCATGCCGGGTTTTGCGAGACCAAAATGCCCGAACGCCCCGGACACTGTCCGGGGCGTTCAGGCACTGATAGTGCGAGTGGTTACAGTTTTGAAAGTGTTACGTTCGACATTTTTGTTGTGGCAATTTCGCCATCCGAGCGATACAGCACCATCTTGGCATGCGTCGCCTTCATATTCGCTGATACATCATTTACGACTTTCATTGCGGCTCTGGTGCCGTTGCCGTGTTCAACAAACGCCATGATAGTCTTGCCGTCAATGATGACTACTTTCCAATTCTGCACGCGTCCAGGACGTTCCGGACCATTTGTCTTCGTGGACCATGTGGTATCCTTCTTGCCCGTGCCGAGAGAATAGCCGTATAGGACGTGTTGGCCATAATGCTTATCAGTGAAGTCGCCCGTGAAATTCGTGTGGGTGACCGCAATAGATACAGCGGCATTTTTCACCGGGATGTTGACATCTTCCGGTCTGTTGCGATAAGAGTTCGCCGTCGTGCTTGGTGTCGAGCCTCCATTTTCATACAGCGTCACACAGACGAAGTTATTGCCCGGCATATTGACTTCCGTAGCTCCGGTTTTACAATCTATCGTAAACTGTATCATCACATTCGGAACGCTAGTATCCGTCGCCAGCACGCTATCCGGCAACGTGAGCTGGGTTCCTGACTTAGCCCAGAGGCCTAGTGCGTTCGTGGCGGTTGAATCCCCAAGCATGCCAAGTAATTCCGCGGCGGGATACAAGTCATATTTCGCGCCAAGAACCACGCTGGCACGTCCGGCCGCGTTTTCCAGATTTTCCCATGCGACATGGCCATCGGCGCAGGCCACCACAATCCCTTTGTTATGCAGCGGATTGACATCCGTATCGAAATCCACCAGCGTAGCATTTGTGCGCGTCCCATTGAGCATACGGTCGGCTAACAGCAACGCTTTTGTGGGGTCCTTGACCATAGTTAGCGCCTTGCCGAGTAGGTAGCGGTTAAAGCCATATTCAGGCGCATAATTGTTTCCTTTTCCGGTTTTCGACGGGCAATCGTAAATGCTGGCTTCATTGTAGTCTTTCAGACGTGATGACCAAGCCTCATTGCCAATATCAGGCATGAAACTCTGATTATAATCTTGTGAATACATCTGGATCGCGATGGCAATTTGCCGTTGATTGTTCAAGCAGGTATTCTGCCGAGCCTTTTCACGCGCCCTGGCGAAAACCGGGAAGAGAATGGCGGCCAGGATCGCAATGATCGCGATCACCACTAGCAGTTCGATAAGCGTAAACCCCTTGCGCATAAAATGCTCCTTTCAGCGAGGTCGGACTATAAAGCACCGCGGAATCCGCGATCAGAACTCCTGCTCTTTCAGGTATTTGAAATTCGGGCTAGCGTAGGCCTTGACACCGGCTGAAGTCCGCGAGACCGCGCCGGCAGGCGGGAAGCCCCCACTGCTGGTATATGCCCCGCACAGCACGGTGATATCCGCAGTGACCGTGATGGCCTGGACATCGGTCCACTGATCGCCATCGCCGTTCGTTTCATGCGTCATCATGAAGTAGTCGGTATTGGCCGCCAACGTCACCGGCGATGGCAGCGTTACCCATTTATGCTTGTTAGCGGTACCCGTGCCGGAGACAGTCGCCTGGCACATGACAGCCTTATCAGAGGAACGCAGGATACCGAGCGTATGCGGATTTCCGGGATTGGGTGAGAAGTACAGCCGGCCTAACGCCGTTATGGTGATGGGATTGGCGCCGACTTTGAACTCAAAGCCTTTGAGGCCTGTCTCATTGTTCCGCTTACTGAAAAGGGGGAATGTCTTGATGACATCTTGCTCGGTGGCTCCCCAGGATGGCGGGGTGATGGCAATCTCTGTTTTCTTCTGGGCGCCGACATGCCCGTCAACAAAGCTGACATTTGCCCGCTCGGCGTGCCGTTCTACGACCCCTAGCTTCGAATACACGACATTGGGAGCGACATTGGGGTGACTGAATACGCTGGAGATCGCATCCGCGGTAAGGAATGTTGCGACAGGATCAGCAATATCGCCAAGGGTGACGCCGGAGACGCCATTATTGTAACCGTAAGCATTTTGGACCGCAGGCCCTGCGGTGACGCACTTCAGGATCTGACGGTCCACATCAATGACTCCCCAGACCGTCTTCTGATTCGGCAGGTATTCATCATGGTCCTGGGCATACATCATGATGGCAACGCTGATCTGCCGTTGATTGTTTAGACAGGTCGTCTGATTGGCCTTTTCACGAGCTTTGGCAAAGACGGGGAACAGAATGGCGGCGAGGATGGCGATGATCGCGATCACCACCAGTAACTCAATGAGGGTAAACCCCTTACGCATAACACGCTCCTTTCATTGATGACCGATTATGACTATTGGCTCAGCGCCAACACTCGCGTCTATCCTGCATTGGCGCTACCATCGTGAGTAACATGGCCGGTCTCCCGGGTAGGCGGCCGTGCTCGTTATGCACATCGGCAGGACGTGGGGGGGACGGCACGTCGCTTTGTTATCGTGATAGCTGGAGAAGGCTCCCAGAGATGCGCCTCCGGCTATCCTTCCATTCATCTGTTGATTAATATTAGCCTAAGATGTCGTGTGAGAATTGCTTGATGTTGACTTTGTTTTGCACGATATTGACTTTCTCTGATATAATACCGATATGCTCTCCAGCAGAAACTCGATGCACCAGCAGGCGGTAATCCACCGCGCGGACCGTCCAGTGCTGGCCACCGACGCCCTGACGATTTTCGGGATGGGCTTTCATGAACAGCATCCAGCCGGCCGCGTCTATCGCCCCACCGGTCTGAATGGATATCTCTTCACCTTCTTTAATACTCCGGTGCTCACCGGCAGCCAGGAGTTCCAGCGTTCACTGCCGGCCAACAGCCTGATTATCTGGTCGCCCGGCCAACGGCATGCATATGGACAGATGGACACCGCATGGGAGCATTCCTGGCTGCACTGCACCGGCTCCGCCGTCTTCGAAAGCCTGGAACGTCACGGCGTCGTCCTCAATACGCCAATCCACATTATTGACCCGACGGGTGTTGACCGCTTCTTCGCCACGCTCAAGGATGAATTGCATCGGTATCCGCTGTCGGACATGATTATCCGGCAATTGCTGGAGCTCTGGCTGCAGCAGCTCGCACGCGATCAACACGGCGCCTCCACAGCACAAGCGATTCCGCAGGTCTGGCAGGAGTTGAAACGCTACCTGGAGCAGCATTTCGCCGAAGAGGTATCGCTGGCATCTCTCGCCCAGCATGCCAGCCTGCAGCCGCAGTATCTCTGCCGGATGTTCAAACACTACTTCGGCCTCCCGCCCATCGAATATCTGCAGCAAGTCCGCCTGCAGCACGCGCAGTTCCTGTTGCGCGATCATAACCTGTCCATCACCACCGTTGCTCGGCAGGTCGGTTACTCGCAGATCAGTTATTTCTCGCGCATCTTTTCGCGCCAGTTCGGTGTCAGTCCGCTGCAGATGCGCAAGGGGTTGAGCGGCGAGGAGGCGCGCCGCGAGGCGGTCGCGGAGCGCAAAGCGCACCAGAAAGCACTGTGGCTGCGTGAAGGCTGGGAGCCGCTGGTCGAATTCCCAGAAGAAGACGCTCCGCCGGACATTGGCCCGTGGACGGTAACCTCCTACGATGAAGAAGGGCTCGAAATGAATATCGAGCGCCCAGCGCCGCACCTGGTGACGCTTCAGGCAACGGGGATTCGCCTGCATCCCGTCGCCGAACCAACCTGGTGCCAATTGCGGTGGGAGCCCGATTGCAGTGAAGAGGTAAAAATCGAACTCACCCTCGCCAATACCTCTCCCTTTGGTCCCAATCTCGCCATCGCCATCTCGGGCGATCTGTTGCAGGGGTACCGGCTGCGCATCTTCGGGTATGAACACATCGAATTTGAGACCGTCCGCCGGGGAACCTGGGAAGTCCTGTTCCCCTGCCCGGTAACGCTGGATCCCACCGCAAAGGAGTACCGCATCACTCTGTGGCGCGCCGATAACATCTTCTATGCGGAGATTGACGGGCAGCGTATCATGACGTATTCGGAGCCGCTCGCGGCGCAAGGCTCTGGCCACCGTCACTTCGCGCTGGGGCGCAAAAGCGTGATGGGAGGAGAGACCGTCATCCGCCAACTTCGCGTCTTCACGCGGCGCGCGCCTCAATATGTTGACATTCTGGAGCCGGGACGCATTCTGTTGCGCGGCGGTCACGTTGACGATGCCAACCACTGGTTCACCCGGATCCTGAGCCAGAATTACCCGGCGCGGTTGCAGCAGGAGGCGCAGTTCCTGCTGGCGTTCGCGACGCCGGCGACGGAAACCGCGCGCAAAGAGGCGATATTGCTGGAGGTAGCCAGGGATGAAGCGAGTCCATTCCGCATCCAGGCGCTGCGCGACGTGATTCATTTGCGCCTGGAGGACGACGCGGTGGAGGACGCGATAACGCTGGTCAGGGAGTTGCTGGCACTGGTGCCGGATAGCGGCATGGTGAATCGCATGAAGCGCTACCTCTACGAGAAGCTGCCGCGCGTGCCCCTCGACGCGCGCGCGGGCTTGCTGTCGCTCCTGGCTACGCTGCCCATCACGACGCTGGATCTTCCGGCGCCTGTTCGCGACCTGGAACCGCTGCGTCCCCTGCGGCTCACACGGTTCGAGTGTCGCGGGGAGATCGCCTCGCTGGCGCCGCTGGCCGGCATGCCGCTGAATTCGCTTGTCTGCACCTATACCAGCGTGCACGACCTGGCGCCCCTGCGCGGGATGCCGTTGGAAGTCTGCCGCATCGTCGGCAACCGGATCGCCGATCTGTCGCCGCTGGCAGCCTCGCCACTGCGAATTCTGGAATGCACGGAAAATGCGATTAACTCCCTGGAGCCTCTGCGGGGCTTGCGGCTCACAGAATTCTATGGTCCACGGAATCAGGTGGCGGAGTTGTCACCATTACGCGGAATGCCCCTCACTCGTCTCGCCTGCGCGGGCAACCCGATCCGGAATGTGGCTCCGCTGGCCGGCATGCCGCTTACGAATCTGGATATCAGCGATACCGAGGTGGCGGATGTGTCACCGCTGGCAGCATCGCCGCTGCGCGCGCTCAACTGCTCGCGCTGTCCGGTCGAGGATCTCTCTCCGCTGCGAGAACTGCCGCTACAGTCATTGCGAAGCGAACAGAGCCACATTCGCGACCTGGAGCCGCTGGCTGCGACCCCGCTGCAGCACCTGTTTCTCGCCGGGAACCCGATAGAGGACTTCGCGCCACTCGCCGGGTTGCCGCTCTCAACGCTTAGCCTGAGCGCGCTTCCCCGGCGCGCGCGGGATCAGGCGGTCATCGCTCAGCTTCCGTTGACGGAGCTCGTGGTGGATGCTCTCACTCCCGATACGTGGGCGTTCATCAAAGCGCATCCAACCCTGCAAGCGATCAATGGGCATCAACGGTCATATGTGGAAGCGTTAGCCGAGTCTCTCACCGCGGCCTTGCGGGCCTGGATCGCAGGGCCCGAAACGCCAGCGCGCGGAAAAACGCATCTCCGCGCGTTTGCCACCCGCATCGGGTCACGCGAATACCTGACGCTACCCATCGCCTTCCCGTTCGACGAAGCTCTGCGATTCTGCAGCTGGCAGGGCGGGATCCCGGCCTCCCTGCCGACGAGTGACGATAACGAACTGGTGATGGCCTATATCCGCGCTTATACGTGCTCGGAGTTTAAAGTGTATCATCACCTGGGGCTTGAACTGGATGCGCGACGGCGGACGTGCCGCTGGTTATCGGATGCGGCATACCACTGGGGGAATTGGTTGTTCCCCCTGGAGTATGCCATGAGTCTGTCGGGTACTCCCTGCTTCAATAGTTCCGATGAAATCTCCGGTATGCGCGGGTGGACTATCAGCGATGATTTGCGTGTGCGCAAGTATCTGGTCATCGAATGGGCCGCGTAGGCGCCATGCTTCGACCGCGGCAGGCGGCTTCACCCGACCAGAGTCGAGAAATCGGCGACGTAGACGCGCCGCGTACCACCGGCATACCCGTTGAAGGCGATCCACCGAAAGTGTGAATCCCATGCCGGATGGGCGTCTACGCGCAGCGTGTTGTCAGGGTACGGCACCTTTGTCCGCATGCGCGCCACTTCTCTTTCTTCACCGGAGCGCAGATCTATGAGCCGAAGGGGAATGGTGCCATCGGCATACGCAAGCGGTTCACCACAGTAGGTGTCGGTCAGGATATGGATTCCATCGCGATGCACCGTCGGGTGCCCGGAACCTTGAACGTCGTCCAGGAGCGCATGTAAATCAGTTCCGTCATGCCGCACCTGGACAAAACGCAGGCCATCCCCGTGAAGATTCAGGTTCATGGTCAGGTGTTCGCCATCGGGGTGCCAGTTGATGTGATGGCCGCCTTTCGCCCACTCCACCGCCGGGATGGCCAGGTGGATGTCGCTGCCGTCGCCGCGCATCGTTATCACGTGGTTTTTCCGCTGCAGCCCCTGGTTTGACACCCAGCGGACGACGATCAGCAGCCGGGTACCCTGCGGGTTCCATTTACATTGGAAGCCATAAAACTCGCCATCGGCATACTGGCGCCAGTCAATCGCCGATCTCACCTGTTCGACAATATCTTTGAGCGACGCTACCAGAATACAGGCGCCGGTTGCGGTATCCGTGATAAACAGCCCATCATCTTCGGCAAGGCGCCGGTTTCTGGGGACATACTCATCCGGAAGGATCACCCCATACCCGAGTTGCGTCCGCCTGGCGCGCACGGGGCAGGTGGTCGCCGCTCTCGTGCCGTCCGGCGATAGCATGAAGATACATCCGTCCAGCTTCTGCTGTTCCCCGGTGAATGGATTCATCTTCACGCCATGCGGCTGCCACCCGTGTCTCTCGACATCGTTGTAGTACAACGCGGTATCCGCGCTGCCCCACTGCACATGGGCGCCCACTTGAATTTCCCACCCGCGGGTGTTTGCCAATACGCGCTCGGTTCCCTCATGTAAATCCACCAGGACGACTTCCGCCGTCTCACCTGGAAGGGCATTTCGGTCTTCGACCGGCAACCGCAACAGCGCCAGATACCTGCCTGAAGGACTGAATGGCGACGTATCGAAGAACCGGTGGATGACCCGGCCTTCGTGCGGGGTGACGCACCAGACCGGTGCCAGCGGATTGAACAAGTTATACCGTGGAAAGTGGTGACATAGCTCCATACGCGGGTCCTGCTGTGGCTTGTCGTTCGGGAATGATGGCGCCGTGCGCGAGCAGCAGTTCATCCACCATAGGTAAGGGCAGCTCTTCCACTTCGATGCCGGTCTGCGTGGCGAGCGCGGCCAACGCGCCGGCGACCTGGCCGGTCGCCATGCACGTCGCCTGAACGCGCAGCGCGGAGTTCGCCAGTCGGTCGCTGGCAATGCAGCGTCCGGCGGTCAGGAGATTTCGACTGCCGGCCGGCAGCAGCGCACGGCGTGGCACGGTTGGCACCACGCCTTCCTCCAGCAGTTGGATCTCGACGCCTTCCGGTGAGAGGTTATGCAGGTCAATGGGATAAAACGTGTAACACACGGCGTCATCCCACAGCCGCCCGCCGGTAAAATCGTCCGTCGTGACCGTCGCTTTCCCAACAATCGTTGCGCTTTCGCGGACGCCGCATTCCGCAGCCAGATACTCAACTCGTAGCGCTTCCAATCCGGGCTGCGCGCGCAGGAAGCGGAAAAGGCGTAAAAATGACGCGCGACCGGCTAGCTCCACCTGCGTTTTCCCCCGGCTGTCGCAGGCATTGCAGGGATGGATATGGTTGATATTCTGGCCAGCCTGATTGAGCCAGGCCCCCACATTGGCTCGATCAGCGTTCCAGCTTGCATCGGTGTAGCGCAGCCGCCCGGCGCGCACTTCCGCGTCGAACGCCCGGTTGATAGCATCGAGATCGAGGGTGGCAAGATCGTACCCCGCGATGCGGCACACCAGCGTCGCGGGTTGGCACTCATCCGACACCTGGATAGGGTATCCGGCGACCGCGTTAGCGTCTCCGGTACAATCAATCAGCACGCGGGTTGTTATGGTTTCCAAGCCGTCTTTGGTGCATAGCGTCACCCGCCAACCATCGTCCGCAGTCTCGACGGCGGCAAGCATGGTGTGCAGTAAAAGCGTGACCCCAGCCGACAACACACATTCGTCGCACAGCGCGGCATAAATCGCCGGGTTAATGTGCACCTGGTTGCAGAAAAAAAAGTCATGCGGCGCGTCAAATGCCGGCAGCGTATCGCCGCATTCCGCTACACAGCGCGTGATTAAGTCCCAACCAATTCCAGCGATAACCTGGCGTTCCCAGGCATGAAACAGGCCTGGCCAGCGGACGCTGCCCATGGTGATCGCGCCACCGAGCATACCTGTTTTCTCCACCAACAGCGTACGTGTATCAGCCCGCCCGGCTTGCACAGCCGCCACCACTCCTGCTGTTCCCCCGCCGACGACCACGACATCATATTGTGTGCTGTAATGCATCTGCAATCGTTCCCCCATGAACAGGCGAATAATGCGTTCAACAGGTATTGTGCTGTTCTTTAGGTTTGGTGGCTACACTGAGACGCTGTCTCTGACCGGCACCCCTGATATAGACAAGCGACTGAAATGTTGATATATTGACTTTATACGGGTTTCAGGGGTGCACTCTTGACCAGACAAACAAGAAGAAATTGCCTCGCCTATCAGGACAATCTGTGCGAGTCCATTACTGCCCAGGCCGTATAAATCTTACCGTATAACCATTTTTCGTAGTTGCGCGATGTTGACTTTTTTATGCACGATATTGACTTTTCCGACATGCAAAATGTGCGGTGGCTGAATAGGAGATACGATGACGGGAAAAGAGGTTGTACAGCGCACGGTGCATTTCCAGACGCCTACCCGCCTCGCGATGGCGAAAGGCGCGCAGAGCGATATCGGCTTGGTCAGCTTTGCCCCGGCCAGTGATTTCCTGCCAGCCGTGGCAGGTATGAATGAGTGGGGGTGCATCTGGCACTCGCTCAATCCCGAAAAAGCCGACCAGGGACAAGTAACCGAGCATCCGCTGGCGGATTGGGATCAATTCGAGCGTTATCGTTTTCCTGATGCCTATGCGCTGGGACGGTTTACGCAGGTTCCGCAAAAGATCGCGGACTGTCGTCTGGCCGGCCAATACATTGTCGGTATCCTTGGCAAGGGTCCCATGCATCTCCTTGACGACTTGCGCGGCTTCGAGCAGTATCTTTGCGATCTGATGACCGAGCCGGACAACATCACGGCGATGCTGGACGGCATCTTCACATTCCTGACGGGCATCACCCAGCAATACGCGGATCATGGCGTGGATGCCATCTTTCTGTTCGATGACCAGGCGATTCAGACGGGGCCAATCTTTTCCATGGCCCTGTGGAGGGCTTACCTGAAGCCGCGTTATGCCGACCTGTTCGCCTTAGCGCATGAGCGCGGCATGAAGGTCTATATGCATGCCTGCGGCGATATCAGCCAACACCTGCTTGACCTGCGCGAGTGCGGCGTAGATAAGCGAGGACGCTTGCACGGCCGCTGGCGTAAATCAGGATACGCATCGCCCAACCGACCATACCCCCACGGCCAGAAAGCAGACCAGCGTCTGCGGAGGCAGGCGCACCCGCACTGGCGATGACGTGCCGGAGCGCAAGCCGGCGCTCACTGTCCGCATGCGGTACCCAAGCCGTCTCCATTGCTGGAGTCGTCGAGAACAGCATCGCAGAACCCACGATTGCTTCAATCACCCACATACGGATTGGTCCAGGCAGGCGGTCAGAAGTTCTCGAATTCGGCAT
>JAKIYB010000087.1:0-2461 GCA_022708765.1 Armatimonadota bacterium
CAACGGTTAGGACGCATTCCCGGCATTGGAGACGCCGTGAAGTGGGCGGGTTATCAGTTTGAAATCGTGGATATGGATGGACATCGCATTGACCGCGTGCTCATTCGCCCCGAGTATCCGGCCGCGCCGTGACCTGCCGGAACAATCGCGTTAAAATTCCGGCAGTTCTGGCCGCGCCGTTGGAATTACCGCCTGACATTCCACCTCAATGAGCCAGCCGGGACGGCAGACAGGGGCGAGGAGGATCTGGGTGGGGACGGCGCCGACGTGTTCGGTCATCAGGCGGCGGGCAAGGTCCAGGTCGGCGGGGTCGCGGACGTAGACGAGGTACATCCCCACGTCGTCGAAGGTCGCGCTGGCGTCGGCCAGCAGCGCTCCGATATTCTCAAAGGTGCGGTCGCACTGGCGGCGCACGTCGCCGGGATAGACAATGGCGCCCGCGTGATCAATGCTGGCGGTGCCGGAGATGAGCACGTGCGTCCGGTCGCGGAAGGCGATGGCGACGCCGCGCTCGAAGGTGACGCCATAACGGTGCGTCGGGCAGAGATGATCGGGAGCGGAGAGAAAGCGAATCTGCTCCGGACGCACGCCGCCGATGGCGTAGGCGTCCATCATCACCGTCGCGCGCGGGTCGGCGGCGGCGCCCTCGATGCCGGTGCTGGCAATGTAGTGCGTCTCCGGCGTTAGCCCGCGTTCCGCGAAGCGGGCTTTGCGCGCCGCTACCAGCCCCCCGTAGTTCGCATCTACGTCCCGCACGAAGAACCAGGTGCGCACTACGTGGTCGGCCAGCGTAAGTGTCTGCGCGTCCAGTTCCGCTTCATACGCCTCGAGGATGGCCGTCGTCTGCGCGGCGGGCCCGCCGCCGTCCGGGCAGGTGAGACCAGCCGTCCAGCGATGGGTGAGTTCTCCCCGGCGCAGCGCCAACGTGCTTCCTTCGTGATACGTATCCAACACCACCCCAGGCTCATGCACATGGTAGGCCCACAGCGCCACCCGCGCCGGCGGCACGGGCGGCTGGCACACCAGCGACACCACGCAGCAGTCGCCCGGTTCCCGTGGGTTCGCCAGCGGGCTGGCCGCCAGCGCTTCCGTCTGGTTGGACAGATCGCTGCAGAACAGGCGGCGGAAGATGGCCGTGCCGGTGTCCAGTCCGAGCGCCGCGCAAGCGTGGTCATGCGCCTGCTCCAACCAGCGCAGTTGTGTGGCGACATCAGCGCCGGCAGTCGGGGTGAGCATCAGGTGATACTCCTCGACGCCGTCGCGTCCCGCGAAACGCGAGGCGGACACGGTGACGGGAAGCGCGTCGTCTACAATCGTGCGGATACCAGTCCCCACCCACGGCATCATCATGGTTGTTCCCCTTCACCGTGCGACGATCACAAATGGGATTGCCGGCAATACCCCGACCTCAACACGTCGTTTCATCGTCTCGCCATCCGGGCGTTTGAACTCCATCTCGGTATAGACCTGCACAATCAGGTTATCGGCGGCCCCGGCGGCCTTCTCATCGGCGCCCAGCACCAGCATCACGCCTTCCGCGACCACCTTTGCTTCTTCCAGCATCACTCCCGCGGGGGGATTGTCCAGCGCAAAGCGCAGTTCCATCGGCGGCATCGGTTTGATGACGCAGGTGACGTCAGCCCGTCCGCCGGCGGGAATGCGCACCGGCGCGCCGTCGGGCAACGCAATGGTCGGGGCGTTGCGCACGCCGCGACCCAACATCACTTCCAACCGCTGTGACGGCACCAGGTGATAGTACGCGAAGGCCTGCATCTGACGCTCGGTTGGTATGACGGGCCGCGTGATGACGGCTTCCCCCACGCGCGCGCGCCCCTCCAGCGCGATACTCATTGGTTCGGCTTTCTGGCGCCAGGGAATTTGCGGCGCGGTAAGGGTCATGCGCACCGATTCCCGTCCGGCGGGAATACGCCCGCCGCTTAACACGAACCCTTTCGGGGCATCCTTCAGCGTGACCTCGATGTCGCCATCCCAACCGTCCTTGCGCAGCGCATATACGGTAATCTCGCCGGCCAGTCCGGCAGTGATATTTACGCTTGCCGGCGTCATGCGCAGCGCGAAGTCCGGCATTTTGGGGCCGATGCGCGCGGCGTAGGAATATTCTGCACCTCCATGATGCTGCGCATCGGATACCTGTACGAAATACGCGCCCGTCGTCGGCAGCGTTGCCGTCAGGTAGCTGTCGGCATGGTGCGTCTGCAGGCCCATGCCCTTGTCTTCGTGGTCATCATTCCAGGCGACGACCTTGCCAGTGATATCAATGAGCCGTACCAGCGCATCCATCGGTGATCCCAGCCGGCGAGCGTATACCTCGATGACCACCTCTTCGCCGGCACGACCCGTAAACTGATACACATCTGCGTCTCCCGCCCGCGCAATACATCCGTGTATCACGCGTGGCAGTGCCAGCGGTTTCGTCTGCTGCCCGCGGTCATTGGGTTCG
>JAKIYB010000087.1:2471-11374 GCA_022708765.1 Armatimonadota bacterium
TCTCCTCAACCCGCTGGAGTGCGACGCCACGCGGCAGCAGGTCCTCCAGCGTCGGCAGCGCCGTCACGTGCCATGGCGTCGCTGCCGGCTGGTCGGTCACCTCAACGCGGTAGATGAAGTCCTGCCGGCCGCGATAGATGGAATCGCGAATCTCTAATGTGTAGACGCCATCCTGCGGGGCTTGATAGGTGAGGATGGGGTCGGGATTGAACTGATAATCATCGGCAAAGGCCACTTCCTTGCCGTCGGCGTTATACAGCGCCAGCACCGCCTGGAACCATCCCGGCACGGCGTCGGCGAGGTAGGGGATGAGCTTGCGCGCATAGCCGGCGGCGGTAATGCGCTGCCCGGCGCGCAGTTGCAGTGGATAGCGGTCCACCTGTCCCGGCATGATCTGCCCGTTCAATGTCACCGGCACGGCGGCGGTGATGACTTCGCGCTTTTTCTCATCGCGCGGCAGCTCGCTTTGTTCCGGCTGGCTGCCTACCATGAAGACCAGCGGATTCGACAGCCCGGCGGGGGTGCGCAGGCGAATCTCGCGGTCGCCCGGCGCCGCGTCCCGGTCAATGGTGATCTCCAGCGTCACTTCTTCGGCCATTGGCGGCTTCGGCCACTTGCGCGGGTTAGCGAAGGCGTCGAGAATCTCCCGCAGTTCCATCGGTGTCTTCGTCTCCAGATCGCGCAATTCTGGAAGGTCGGGCAGCGTCACCGGCTTCTTCTCATCCGCCGAGGGCTCTTCTTTCTTCGCCGGTTGCGCCGGCCGGTTGGCGCCGGGGAAGCGCTGCTTGATGATGGCCTGCACGCGCTCGCGCAGCAGGTCTTGCTGCTGCCGGTTCAGCGGCCCACCCGGACCGACGTATTTTTGCACGGTGACCTGCATGCCGCCGCCGGAGACCACCGCGCCGGAAGCGCCCCGCAGCCGCTGGCCACCCAGCACGAGATGCGCGGTGGCGCCTTGCTGACCACCGGCGGGATAGACATAGCCGATATACGGGTCGCGGTTGGTGGCGGCGCCCCATGCCGCGCAGGCCAGTATGAACAGTATGCTGTAGAGGAGTGAGCGTATCATGGCATATTCCTCATATAATCTCTTTCAACCGTCCGCGCCCCGGACCGTCCTCGGAAGCAGGCATCACTTTTAGATCCAACCCGCGGTTGTTTGGCAATGGCGCATCCGGATTGATGCCCAGCAGTTCCAGGATGCTGCCGATCAGATCCTGTGGATAGACGGGGCGCTCAACGACTTTCTCACCTTTTGCATCCGAGGCGCCGACTACCGTGCCGCCTCTAAAGCCGCCGCCCGCCAGCAGTACAGAGAAGCAGGGGCCGAAATGGCCGCGTCCACCGTTCCAGGGGGCGTCCCAGTCCACCTTAGGCGTGCGGCCGAACTCCCCGCCCGCCCAGACGATGGTCGTGTCCAGCAGGCCGCGGTCGGCCAGGTCCTGCAGCAGCGTTGCCAGCCCGCGGTCGAATTCCGGCAGCTTCTGCCGCATCGCCTCGAAGTGCTGTTTGTGCGTATCCCAGCCACCGTAGTTGATGGTGATGAAGGGAACGCCCTGTTCCACCAGCCGGCGCGCCATCAGGCAGGACTGCCCGAATTTACTGCGGCCATAACGGTCGCGCAATTCATCCGGCTCCTGCGACAGGTCGAATACCTTGCGCGCGTCGCCGAGGATAAGCTCGTACGCTTTTTCCTCGCAGGCGTCGAGTTGCGCGAAAGCCGGCTCAGTCGGCATCGCCTTGCCCAGCGTATCCAGCCCATGCAGCAAGTCGCGTCGGTCGCGTTGGCGCTGCTCGGTGATGCCGGCCGCTACCACGCCGTCCACTGTGAATATCTTCTGATTCGGGTCACCACCGGTGGCGAAGGGCTTGTAGAGCGGACCCAGGAATCCCTCTTCGGCGAAGCGCCCCTGGCTCTCAGTGAGGGTAATGTAGGGAGGAATCAGTCCGGTGTAACCGTTGCTGTATCCTTTAAAGTAAGAGACGATGGCGCCCAGAGATGGATAGACGAGACCGACGCCCGGCGCGTGTCCTGTCTGCATCATGTAGGCTGCCGTTTCGTGCCCATTGTTGCCGTGCGCCATCCCGCGAATGATGGCATATTTATCCGCCTGCAGCGCCAGCATTGGCAACGCCGCGTTGATGACGATGCCTTTGACATTCGTTTCAACAACCGTATTCAACGGACCGGTGTAGTCGTTGCCGGCATTCGGTTTGGGATCAAAGGTATCCAGATGCGATGGTCCACCCCACATCCAGACTTGAATGACCGATCTCGCGCGTGGCGCCGGCCGGGGTTGCGCGGCAAGCAGAGGCGTATGCCGCGCGAGATCGCCCAGTATCAGTCCGGCCGCGCCCGCGAGGCTCCACCGGAGAAATTCTCGCCGTGAGATGCGGGTTGTTTCCATCTGTCCGTTCTCCCGATCAATCGGCTCAATGCCGATATAAAAATTCCTTACTGTTGATCAGCGCCCAGGTGGTATCTACCAGCACGGACTGCGGCTGCATGTCCGGCTTTTTGGCATATTGCTGCAGCACCAGTAACTCCTGCGGGGTGGGGTAGCGCGAGAGCAGAGTAAGGTAGATATTGCGGGCAACCTCCTGCGAGTTGCCCTTCGATTTCCGAATGATGTCGCGCAGCAGTGGACTGCGGGTGATGCGCTGCTGGATATCGTTTGAATTCAGCAGGTAGAGCCGCTGGGTATCGGACGGCTGATTGTTGCGCTCGGTTGCCAACCCGGTGTCGCGCGACGAGCGGCCAAACATCGCCAGGAACGAACTGGTGATGCTGCCGTCAGCCAGCGCTATGGTGCGCTGGCCCTTCGGGATGAAGGTGAAGGGCTCCGGGATAGGACTGGAGTAGCTCTCGCCCTGTCCCCCAATCCAGCACAGCGCGTCAATGAGCACCTCCGCCTCCAGTCGTCGCACGGTGTAGTGGGCGAACCGCAGTGCCGGTTTTTCGTCGTCCTGTGTGATGGAAGACTGCTGATAGGTGCGCGAATTCAATATGAGGCGATATGTGTGGCGCAGATCGTAGCGCGCGCGCACCAGCTCTGCCTCCAGATAGGCGAGCAACTGCGGGCTGACGGGTGGATTGGCGGCGCGAAGATCATCCGGTTCGTGGATGATGCCGTGCCCCATCGTCCACGCCCACTGGCGGTTGACGATGGCACGGGCGAACCACGGATTCTTTGGCGAGATCAGCCAGTTTGCGAAGGTCTCGCGCGGGTCGGCATTGCCCGGGATCATCGCCGTCGTGCCGTCCGGCAGCAACGCCTTGACCGGCTCTGTCATGGCCGGGTTCAGGTAGACGATCTCTTCCTTCCACTCTCCGGTTTTCTTATATGCGACTTTCGAGAAGAAGGCCGCCATCGCCTCGCGTTTCGCCGGTGGCCAGGTATCCAGGCGCGTGCCCATGAAGGTGAGCGCCGTTGCCGCCGCCAGCCCGTCCGGCGCGCGATTGGGCACCGCGCGATAAAAATTCACCGGCGGCACGCGAAAGTTGCTGCCGCTTGAGGTGAGTAGCGCGCGCGCGAACTGGTCATACGGCATGTTGTCACGCAGTGCCGCGCGAATCCACTGGTGATAGGCTTGCACCGCGTTCGGCCACAGGTTGATGGGGAATTCCGACTTCACGCGCAGAATATCGCACCACTTCATTGACCAGTAGTCCGCGTATTCGTCTCGCGTGAAGAGTGACTCGATGAGCGCCGCGCGCTTGTCGGGCCGTGGATTCTTCAGAAACTCTTCAACTTCGTCGGGCTTCGGCATGGTACCGATGAGATCGAGATGCACGCGCCGGATGAAGACTTCGTCGGAGCAGGGGTTCCGCCACGTTGCCCCCTGTGCTTTTAATGCCGCGTCCACGTGCGCATCAACGCCGTTCGGCGGCGTGGTCCACGTCTCGGCTTCGTACGGTTTCACCGGCGGCGCGGCCAGCGCGCAGATTGTGGCAAACAGCAACAGTATCACTGTCATCAACCAGCGATGGTACATGTTCGACTCCCCCTCTCTACCAATGCCAGACGCTCGGTAAGAGGTTCTACATTTCTATACGACAGGCAGTAAGAAGAGTTGCACCGAATTACACAGTGGAGATTGTCAAATGCCTGATTTTGCCTGGTGAGAGAGTTCCACACGAACCTACGGCAGGAACCTTTCACCCTGTCGCGAATCTAACGGAACAGGAATCCACACGACCTTCCGGGAGATTCATTCATGCGTCCCATCCTGCTCTTGTTCACACTTTGCTGCGCTCTGCTCGCCGGCGTTGCTGAGCCGCCTGTGTCATATACGCTAACCCAACTCGCCGGTCGCACCGTGATCAAGGCTTCAAACGGCGAGGTTATTCCCTGGATAGGCTACGGAAATCAGATTGACATTGATAAAGAATACTGGTTCAAGCTGTACCCGCCGCTGAAGGAAGCGGGGATTCGGCTGTATCACGTGAACCTGACCTCGACGCAAACGTATTGGGGCCAGCCGTTCATGCTGCCGGACGGGACGATTCCCTCCGAGCCGCGGCACACTGATTTCCCAGCGATGATCGAGAAGCTGCTCATCCTCGACCCGAACGCGAAATTCATCCTTCGCTTCGGTACCCATATGGATCCGGACTGGCGGAAGGCGCATTTGGAGGAATTCCAGGCTTGCCCCATCGGCACCTACTCGGCGCAGGATGGGCATTCCACCATCCCCTCGCTGGCTTCAGAAACGGCGCTGGGCCACACTGAGGCAATCATCCGTGGCTTCATCGGCTGGGTGGAACGCCAGCCCTGGCGCAACCGCGTGGTGGGCTATTCGCTGCTGCCGTTCGGCGAGGGCACGCTGGAGGTGAGTTTCGATAACGCCTACTTCGACACCTGCGAAGCGATGCAGCGGGCTTTCCGGACGTATGTCCGGACGAAGTATCCCACCGACGCCGCGCTGCAGGCTGCCTGGGACGACCCGAAGGCGAGGCGGGAAGCGGTGACGGTGCCCACCCGCGCGGAGTGGTTCGCGAAGAAGGATCGCTTGAAGCTGCGGCATTGGCCCGACCCGGCGAAGGTGGGGCGCGAGCGCGACTACTTCCTGCTGCAGAAAGAGCTCTTTCACCGTTGGTGGGACCGCAGCTTCACCGCCATGCGGGAGGCTACCGCCGCGCGCCCGGTGATCAAGGGGTACGATATTTGCAAACAGCACCAGCAGGGGTGGATGATCAACTCGACGTTCAGCGCGGACTGGACCCCCGGCATTCTCGATAACTTTAACAGCCTGCTGCTCGCCAGCGGTTCGCTGGGCATCGCCCCGCTGCTCGACCATCCCGGCATGGACGTGCTCATCACCCCGGGCATGTATAACACCCGCGCGATGGGCTACGCGTGGGAATCCGAGGGCTTGAGCGATACGTTAAACCTGCGCGGCAAGGCGAACTACTGCGAGGCGGATATGCGCACCTGGTCGCGCACCTGGTGGCGGGGCGCGCAGATGCCCCCGGACAACCAGATTAAAGACGCCGGCTATTTCAAAGATCCGGCGGAAATGCGCGCCGGATTCGACCGCACCCTCGCCTGGGCGCTCACCCGCAACCAGAGCTACTATCTCACCTCCGTCTGCGGAGCGAACTACTGGTATCACCAGCCGCCGATTCTGGAGCATCTCACGAAGGAGGTGCCGGTCATTGAGAAAGCGTCACGCTTGCCGTGGGCGCAGAACACCGACGCCATCTGCCTGGTAGTTGACGACGAATCGCCGCTCTACGAGGACTTTTCCAGTGGTTACCAGTATCTGGCCGTCTTCCGGCAGATTGAGGAGGGGCTGGCGCTGGCGGGCGTGCCGTATCGCGTGCACCTGCTCTCCGACCTGGCGCGACCGGACTTCCCCGACTACAAGTGCTATCTCTTCCCCAATCTTTTCAAGGTGGACGCGGAGGTGGAGGCGTTGCTGAAGGCGAAGGTGCTGCGTGACGGCCATGTGGCGATCTTCGGCCCGGCGACGGGCATCAACGACGGGAAGACGCTCTCCGCTGACGCCGCCAGCCGGCTCTTCGGCGTGCCGATGGCACTGGAACCGGTGACCACCACGCGGCGCCTCATGCTGCAGCATCACGGCCACCCCATCACCGCCGGACTGCCGGCGATGACCATCACCGACAGCTACGCCTACGGGCCGCTGCTGGCGCCGAAGGAGCAGGTGCTGCCGCAGGAAGCCGGGGTGACCGCCCTGGGCGCGGGTTTCTACTACTACTTCTTTGACCGCCCCGGCCCCTTCGTCCGCGACGTCGGCCGCGGCGGCGCCGCAAATGGCGGCAAGGGTGCCGATGACTACGCGGTGGTTTTCGCCCCCGCCGTGCCGCTGCCGCCGGAGTTCCTGCGCGCCTGCGCCAGCTATGCCGGCTGCCACATCTGGACCGACCGCAACGCCGTGGTCTACGCGTCGAACAACATCGTCGCCCTCCACAGCGCCGGCGCCGGCCCCCACACCCTGCGCCTGCCCCGCCGCACCGCGGTGTGGGACGTGATGACGGGCAAGAAGCTCTCTAACGGCACGAAGGCCATCACGCTGACGGATGCGGCGCCGTTCACGCGGATCCTCTACCTGGGCGATCTGCCGCGGTAACTTACGGGTAGCGACTACTTCGCCAGCGCTTGCTCAATCGCCATATAGCGCTCCAGAAACGCCGGCAACTGTGACGGCACGGTGCACTGCTCGCGCCAGCGCGCCAGGCCTTCGGCTTTCAGCGCCTCGGCGCGGGCGGCGATGTCGGCTTTCCGCGCCGGGGTCTCCGCCTGTTTCGCGTCCGCCTGCAGCAGCAGCAGCCGGCGGGCATACAGGAATTCTTCCAGCAGCACTTTCGGGTCGCCGGAAAGACCGCCGGCGAGCAGCGCCTCCGCTTCCGTGATGACCTGCTGGCCGGCGTTGCGCTGCAGCACCGGCGAGAGGCGCGCGCCGGGATACGTGGTGCGCCCGGCGAGCAGTTCCGCCGCCAGTGCGATTCCCAGCCGCCGTCCCTTCGGGCCGAAGAAGTGTTCGGCGGCGTCGGCGTACCAGTCGGCGATACTGTCAGGCGCGGGAGCATGCGCCGCCCATGATGTCGCCAGGAAATGGATCCAGCGGCTGCCCAGCGGCAGACTGTGGTCTTCCCAGAGAGTGTTGATTATTCCCAGCGCGCCGTGCCGCGCCCCTTCGTCGGCCAGGCTAAAGGCGTTGTGCGCCTGATACATCCCCGGACAGGCAACTACCGGGAAGCCCATCGCCCGCCAGACCTCCACCGAGGGATAGCGCTTGTGCAGGCTGTAGTGCCAGTCCAGCATAATGATGTCGCGCGGGAAGCCGTCCAGCGCCTTCGGATAGGTCCACGGCATGTCGTCCCACATCATCACCTGCTTGCCATGCGCGGTAATCACTTCGTGCAGCAGCTTGATGTGCTCGCGGAAGATATCGCCCTTACCCATGCCGGCGAATGTCTCCTTGCAGCGCGGGCATAGCCCCAGATAGGCGGATTCGTCGGCGTTGATGCTGATGTAGGGCGAGCGCGATGCTTTGCACAATTCGGTGAAGATGTCAGTGAGCAGTTCTTTGGTGCCCGGATGTGACGGGCAAAGCTGATACGGCGCCCCCATGAAGTCGCTGCCCTCCTCGGCCAGGTGGCGGTACGCCTCGCTGGCGAGGATGCCGTGCGCGTGGCCGAGCGACACCTGTGCGGGGATGATATCAATGTCATAGGCCGCCGCCGCGTCCTGCAGCCGCCGCAGATCGCCCAACTCCCACGAGCCTTCGGGCGCGAACTCCGGGTGCGAGGGGAAGCGCAGGTGATTCTCAAAATACATAATCACCGCGTTGAAGCCCAGCCCACGCAGGAAGGGCAGCTTGTTGATCCAGTAATCGGTGGTGAAGACCTGCGAGCCGCGGCTGGTGTCGTACATGAAGCCGCGGAGCGCGAATCGCGGCGTCTCCGGCCATACCGGCGGCGTGGTTACCGGCGTCGGCAGGTCGGCCGGCATCGGGGAAAAGCGCAGGGTGGGGAAGAGCTGCCAGTCGCCAAAGGTATACTTGGGATCGCCGTTCAGCGCCCAGTAGCTCCAGTCGTAGTCCAGCTTATCATCGCGGCCGATGTTCCCGTGCCATTCCGCCCCCGCATCCGGCGCCGCCACGCCCAGCGCGCGGAAAGGAATCGCTACCTCCGCCTGCCAGCCGGTACCGGTCAATTGCACGCCGGCGCGGATAACCTCCGCAGGCAGCGGATAGAGGGTGCCCCAGCCGGGGTTGTCAATGATCATCTGCTGTAAAAACACCCCGCCGCGAGCGTTCACCGCCAGCACCAGGTACTCGACGCCCGGCAGTCCGGGGTTGAGGTGCAGCACCATGCCGTCGTCATGCGCCACGCCCTCGCCGCCCTCGGCGTCCGCACGCATGATCGCCAACCGGGGCTCGTCTGCCTTCACCCCCAGGTACAGGCACTCCGCGTCCCACGTCAGCGCCGCCGCCGTGGGCTTCGCGATCGCTTCATCCGTCTCCATCGCAATGAACCGTTCCACCCATCGCGCCCCATGCCAGCACGGGCTATCCAGCCACCCATCAAGCGCCGGCGGCGCCTGCGCGCGCATAATCTCATAGGTCGGCAATTCATAGGGAAGGTTGAGCATGGGAGAACCCTTTCACTGGTGATTCTGGAATGACTTTGGTGGATTTCGGTATAAGCTACGGCGTCCCTTCTGAAAAGGGAGCCTTTTTATTAATGCTTGCTTTAACCTACCATCGGCGCCGCCGGCCCCGCGTGCTGGTGATATCCTGGCGTATGGGTGCGCCAGCGGGGATCGGCCAGCGGTTCCAGGGAGTGGAAGGGGTCGTCCGTTTCCACGAGGTGCCGGTCGAGCAGGACGCGGTGTTCCGCCAGGATGGCCGCACAGGCGGGATCATGCGCA
>JAKIYB010000087.1:11384-11639 GCA_022708765.1 Armatimonadota bacterium
TGTGCCACTCGCTGACTACATAGTCGTGCGGGGAGCCCTTCGTCGCCGCGCCCGATAGCCACGGCCGCAGAGTGCGGCTCCACAGGCCGTCCGGCGGGGTGATTTCCGCGTAGTCACACAGCGTGGGCAGCAAGTCGAGCAGCGAGGTGAGGGGCGTAGACTGCGTCACGTCGCGGGCTACCCCCGGCCCGGCGGCGAAGAAGGGCACGCGCGTCGTTTCATCGTAAAAGCTCACCTGCTTCGTCACCAGTCCGC
>JAKIYB010000088.1:0-11202 GCA_022708765.1 Armatimonadota bacterium
ATCGGTTACTGGGGGTATACGCCGCAACTCGTGCTGCATCCCCGGCGATTCGGCATCCCGCCGGTGCCCTGGCTGGTGGCGGACGGCTATATCGCCCGCTACCGCGAGGAATTGAACAGCCTGCCGCTGATCCTCCTTACCTCGGACTGGGTGCGCCAGGTATACATTCGCGACGGCATTCGTCCGGATACGCTGGCTGTGCTGCCGGTGGGGTGTGACGTGGAACGCTTCACCCCGGAGTTGGCCGCGCATCCGCACACTGCGCTGGCGCGCGAACTGCTGGGTGTGGCGCCCGACGAATTGCTGTTGCTGGCCGGGTGCCGAAGTGGCGCTATGTCTGCAAGGTATGGCCGCAGCCGCGCACCGCCGCGCAGACACAGGCCGACCTGGCACTGGCGGAGGAGCTGGGTATCCGCGACCGCGTCATTATCGCCAGCAGCTTCGCCTCGCGCAACTTCATGCCCCATCTCATCGCCGCCTGTGACATCTATGTCGGCCCGTCGCGGCTGGAAGGATTCGGCATGCCGCATGTGGAAGCCGGCGCGTGCGGCAAGCCGGTGGTGGCGATGGACGCGATGGCTTTTCGCGACACGCTGGTGCATGAGCAGACGGCACTGCTTGCCGGCATCGCGCGCGAAAACACGGTTACGGAAGTCCGCGTTTTCGACAGCGAGCATGATGTCAATGGCACGCTCATCCCGCTGGATCCCCCGCGGGTGGTGGATTACCGCGCCAGCGTGGATGATCTGGAAGCCGCCCTATTGCGACTGATGACCAATGCTGACTTGCGCCGCCGCCTGGGCGAAGGCGGACGCGCGCGGGTAGAGGCGCGCTTTGCTCATCAGGTGGTGGCGCGCCGCATGGTTGAATTGGTCGCGCCATGCCTGGGCGGTGCCGTTTCCGTGACAGTTCCCGCGCATACTTCGCTCGCGGCGTGAGTATAGTGTTGATGCATAGACCGGTTTGTCCGGCATGACAATGAAGCAGGGGTTGCAGCGCGATGGATGCAGAATTGGCCGCAAGGGTTGCGGAAGCAAAAGCAGCGGCGCTGACGGTATTGCGCCACAATGCGCGGGGTCCATTCCACGGGCTGCCGCGTACGGCCGGATGGGGGTATCCCGAACCGTATACCCGCGATATCATGCTCTCCGCGCTCGGGTTCCTCGCTTCAGGTGACGAGGAGTTGATAGATGCCTTGCGCCGCACGTTGCTGGCGCTGGCCACCATACAGACGCCGTTGGGCCACATCCCCTCGCTGGCCAGTGACCGGCATGATGTCGGCGCCAGTGACACCACCCCGCTGTTTCTTCTGGCGCTGGCCCTTTATCGCCGGGTCATCGGTCCGCCGGATTACCTGGAGGATGCGGCGCGGATCGCGCGCCAGTGGATGAGCTATCAGAGTCCTGGCGACGATATGATGGTGGGCCAGCTTCCCACCAGCGACTGGCGGGATGAGCAGTGGGTACTCGGGTTCGGCCTGTTCGTGAATACCGTGGTCTACGCCTATCTGCGCCTGTATGACGATGACCACAACGCGGCGCGCCTGCTCGCGCTCATGCGCCACTTTGTGGTGAAGCCCGGTTCGCCACAGCAGCATGTTCATGCCGGTCTGGTCGTGCCGCATAAGCCGTATTACGCGCTGTGGGCGTATAAAATCTATAACAGTGAGCGTTTTGATCTGCTGGGTAACAGCCTGGCGGTGCTTTTCGGCATCGCGCCGTCTAACCGGGCGAAACAGCTCATCCACTGGGTCGAGGATGAATGTGACGCGTTGCGCGAGCGTGGCGACCTGGCGGTGGCGCTGCCGCCCAATCTGTTCCCGTATATCCAGCCGTCCGACCCCGACTGGCTGGAGCGTTATGAGGAGTTCAATCGGCCCGGCGAGTATCATAACGGCGGCATCTGGCCCTTCATCACCGGTCTCTATGTCGCCGCCGTTGTCGCCGCCGGCTATCCGCTGCTTGCACAGCGCAAGCTGGCTGCCCTCACCGACCTGATGCGCCTCTCCCGCGACCCGGAACTGGAATGGGGTTTCAATGAGTGGATTCGCGCCCAGGATGGAACCGCGCGCGGCAACGACTGGCAGACCTGGTCCGCCGCGCTCTATCTGTATGCCGCGTCCTGCGTTGAACGCGAGGAAGCGTTGTTTTTCACCGATCTGCTCGCGTCACCGCTGCATCACCTGGACGAAGAGGCGGCGTGAACCGCACCAAACTGCCAGCGCGCACGAAAATGCAAGCCGATAGTTCGAGATTCCAAGCGAAACCATACGAGAGTTCCAGACATCCCCCTCCCGCTTGCCTATACTGATGGCGTAGAAGGGGAATGGAAAATGGATCGAGCGTATTATCTGGAACTGGCGCGCACCGGACTTCCCATGCCGATCGCCGCGGACCTGGTGCTGCGCGAGCTGGCGGATCCGGCGGCTGTCCTCACGGATGGCGCGCGGCTTGGGCGCGTGCTGGAAGAAACGGCCCGGCGCTATGACCTGCCGATGGCGCTGCCACACATGGACCTGGAGTTGGAGAAACAGGCGCTGCTGGGCAAGCTGGACGTGCCGGAAGCGGATGTCGCGCAGTTCCATTTCACCGCTATTCCGGACGAAGCCTTCGCGATGCTGCGCGCGCGCATGGCCGCGCCGATGCCTGCGCGTTTGCAGGCGCACATTGACTCCATCCGCTACATCGCCACGTGCACGGCGTTGCTGCCGGTGGGCATGGCCATCGGGCCGTTCTCGCTCATGACCAAGCTGGTGGCCGACCCCATTACCCCCATCGCGCTGGCGGGCGCGGGGATGACCGCCGAGGACGACGCGGAGATTGCGCTGGTGGAGCGCGCGCTGGAACTGTCCATCCGCGTCATCCTTCATTCGCTGGCGGCGCAGATGCGCGCCGGCGCGAAGGCCATCTTCATCGCCGAACCGGCGGCGAATAAAGTCTACCTGTCGCCCAACCAGATGGCCGCGGGCACTGATATCTTCGACCGCTACGTGATGGCTTACAACCGGCAGATTCGTCATTTTCTCGCCGAACAGGACGTGGACCTTTTCTTTCACTGCTGTGGCGAGCTCACCGACGAAATGGTGGGGCAGTTCGGCATGCTGGATCCCGCAATCCTCAGCCTGGGCAGTTCCCGCGTACTCTGGGAGGATGCCCGACTGCTGCCCAAGGACGTGGTGCTATACGGCAACCTGCCCTCCAAGCAGTTCTATGCCGACAGCCTGATTACCGCCGCCGAGGTCGCGCGGCAAGGGGAGACGCTGACGCGCCGCATGCGGGACGCCGGCCACCCCTTCATTCTGGGAACTGAATGCGACGTGTTGAGCGTGCCCGGATGCGAGGAGACGATTCAGCGAAAAGTCGCCGCCATCCAGAGGTGTTGCGCCGCGCACGCGTCGCCCGTCGCCTTCTGACCAGGGCGACCGGTTCTCATGCCACCGCCCCCGCCGGGTCTGGAGACGAACGCGGCGGGGGCGGTGGAGTTTTCGCATCGTCGGCGTGTGCTTTACACCATACCGTTTTCGCCGGGCGCTTCCATCAACCCGCCTTTTTTCTCCAGCAGCTTCACCACCGCGGACTGGTCCTGTTCGACGGCGAGGGCAAGCGGGGTTTCGCCGGCGGCGTTGACGGGGTTGATCTCGGCTTTCCGCGACAGCAGCAGCGTTACCACGGGCACGTGGCCTTCGGCGGCGGCGCAGTGCAGCGGCGTGGTGCCCCCGGTGCCGGCGGCGTTAATATCGGCGCCCTTTTTCAGCAGCAGTTCAATAACCGCCTTGTGGCCGTGGCGGCAGGCCCAGTGCAGTGCCGTCTGGCCGTGAATATCGCGCGCTTCCAACTCGGCTTTGTTGGCGAGCAGCAGGGTGACGACGGGCACGAGTCCGGCGCCTGAGGCCAGGTGCAGCGGCGTACGGCCTTCGTCATCGCGGGCGCTCTCCGCTCCGCCGCGCGCCAGCAGCACCTTCACGATGGACGCCTGGCCAGCGCGCGTGGCGTAGTGCAGCGCCGTCTGGCCTGCGTCGTCGCGCGCATGGATGTCCGCGCCGTTGGCCACGAGGAAGAGGACGGCGTCCTGCTTGCCGGCTTCCGCCGCCAGGTGCAGCGCGGTGGCGCCCGCCTGGTCCGCAAACTGCATGTCGTCGCCTTTGCTCAGCAGGAGCTGCAGGATCAGCTTCTGGCCGCTCTGCGCCGCCCAGTGGAACGCCGTGCGGCCCTGGGCATCCATGGCGCTCAGGTCGGCGCCGGTCGCCAGCAACAGTTCGATGACTTTCGCGCGGCCTTTGCTCACCGCCAGGTGCAGCGCCGTCTCGCCCATGTTGCCCATTGCGGCAATAAGGCCGGCATCCGCTTCCAGCGTCTTCTGCACGGCGACGGCATTGCCGTCGGCAACGCTCTTGAAGAACGCGGTGACCGGCGCCGGCAACGCGGGCTCGGTCGCGCCTTTGGCGGCTTTCGCCGGTTTCTCGGCTTTGGCTTTGGGAGCTTTCGGCGCTTTGGGAGCCTTGGGCGCTTTGCCTTTCTTCCCAGCCGGCGCCTCGGGCAGCATATCGGCGGCTTCAAGCAGCGCGGGCGCGCCTTCCGGCAGGTCGCCGGGCATGTCGGGCACCAGTGAACCGATTTCCGGCAGGTCCGCCGTCTCCGGCAGCTCCGGGGCGCCCTTCTTGCCTTTTGGCATTTTCGGCGCTTTGGGCGCTTTCGCCGGCGCCACCGCCACGCCGCCACCTTCGATCATGCGCTTTTGCAGCGGCACGGCCTTCCACATATCCGGCTCGCCGCAGTGCGGGCAATTGTGGAGGAACGGGTCTACCTTATTCTCACAACGCGGGCAAATCATAATTCACCTGTACGCGGACAAAGTAATCCTGCTACATTATTCCGCCTGTCTGGCGAAATCCCTGCCGAAATTACGTATATGCGATTGTACCCCACCCGGCGCGCAAAGGGCAACCTCGGAGCCGGCGGTTGGTTCCGGACGAAGGAGAAGCTCCCTTTTTACCGAAGATATGCCATAGCACTATCTGATACGAGGCGGTGTCATGCGCTGGTTCCTATCTGTGTTCCTGCTCTGTTTATCCGTTATCACCCTGCCCGCCGCGGCAGCGTCGCTGCTTGACGCCGACTTTGAGCGCGACCCGGCGGGGGAGGGGTGGATTACCGCGGGAAGGGCGGACGATCAGGACGCCCCGCGCTGGGTGGAGGCGGCCGACGCTCCGGCGGGACCGCACGCGCTGACAGCGCGGACCGGCTACTGGGCCAGCCCGCTGCTGCCGGTGACACCGGGTGCGTATTACCGGATAGATGTCAGCGTGAAAGCTGAGGGCAACGGCTACTGGCATGCCTGGTGCTACCGGGTGGATGCGGAGAAACCCGAGACCGAGCCGGCCATCATCTCCGGCACTTGCAGTCAACTGGAAGCCGCTGACGCGTGGGCGCCGCGCGAGATGTGGTTTCGCGCCGATCGGGACATCACGCATTGCCGCGTGGTCTTCCAGCCCCTCAAAGGCAAGCCCATCTGGGTGGACGGCGTGAGCGTGCGCCCGGTCGAACGGCACGAGGTCGTCGCCTGTCAGGACGCCGTTTACGCAGCGATGCCCCCGCTCACCTTCACGCCGGCGAAAGACCGCTGGCAACACCTGCCCGCGACGAAACGCGCGCTGCAGCGCGGCCAACCGCTGCGCGTCGTCATGCTCGGTGACAGCAACGTGAACGACATCGCCAGTTCGGACTGGCATCTGCTCGTCGAGCGCGCCAGCCGCGGCGCCCGGCTGGAGACGACCGTATCGGTGATCGGCAGCACCGGCTGCTGGTACTACAAGGAACCGGAGCACCTGAAAGCCTACGTGCTGGATCACCAGCCCGACCTGCTCGTGATCGGCGGCATCAGCCACAAGGAGGATATCGAGTCCATCCGCGCCGTCATCCGCGGAGTGCGCGCAGCCAGCAAGGCGGAGGTTCTGCTCATGACCGGCACCGCGCCGCGGCTCGATCCCGCCACCGAAAAACCGTGGACGCTGGCGGTTGATCCCGCGGGGACAAATTATCGCAGTAAACTTTCCCGGCTGGCGAGTGAGGAGAAGGTCGCGTACCTTGACCTGTGCGGCCCGTTCTTTCAGTATGTCGCCGTTTCCGGAAAAGGCGAGTGGTGGTTCTATCGCGATACCTACCATTTCAACGACCGCGGCAAGCAGGCGCTGGCGCGCATCCTCGCCGCCTATTTCACGCCATAATCACGGGAGGAAGACATGGCCGCTCCGCGCATCCTGATCATCGGCTCCACGAACACCGACATGGTGGTGCAGGCGCCCGCGCTGCCCGCGCCCGGGCAGACGGTGCTGGGGGGCGCTTTCCGCATGACGCCCGGCGGCAAAGGCGCGAATCAGGCGGTGGCGGCGGCGCGCGCCGGGGGTGCGGTGACCTTCCTTACCGCCGTCGGCGATGCGAGCGGGTGGGGGAGTTCCGCCGTCAGGGGATCGAGACTCGCCACATCGCCGTGAAGGCCGGCGCTCCATCCGGGGTGGCGCTCATCATGGTGGACGCGCACGGCGAAAACCTCATCGCCGTGGCGCCGGGCGCGAACGGGCTGCTCGCCCCCGCCGACCTGGAAGCCGCCGAAGAGGCGTTCCGCGCGGCGACGATGGTGATTCTGCAGTTGGAAATACCCATGGAAACCGTGCAGTGGGCGGCGAACCGCGCCTGGGGTCACGGCAAGTCCGTGCTGCTGAACCCCGCGCCCATGCCGCCGGAGGGCCTGCCACGCGACCTGTTGGCCGCCGTGGATATCCTCACTCCGAACGAGGGCGAGGCGCGCGCGCTGGCGCCGGACGCGAACAGCCTGGCGGACGCCGCCGCCGACATCCTGGAACAGGGCCCGAAGGCGCTGGTGGTGACTCAGGGCAGGCGCGGTGTCACGGTGTTCACACCGTCGGAGACCTTCACCGTTCCCGCCCTAGCCGTGCAGGCGGTGGATACCGTCGGCGCCGGCGACTGCTTCTCCGCCACCCTCGGCGTCGCGCTCACCGAAGGGAAACCCCTCCGCGCCGCCGCCCGTTTCGCCGTCGCCGCCGCCGGCTTGAGCACCACCCGGGCGGGCGCGCAGGCGGCGATGCCGGGGCGGGAAGAGATCGAGGAGATGCTTGCGCAGTCTGATTAGGGACGCTTACCCATGCGCCTCTGCCCGAAATGCCATGCCGAATATGACGATGCCGACCTGCGCACGCTCTGCAGCGTGTGCATGGTGGGGTTGGTGCGAGTGGGAGACGCGCCGGTTGAGGAATCAGCGCTACCCGCGGCACCGGATCCCGCACCGCTCGTTGAATCGGAGATCATCACCGATGCCCGCGCCCTTGATGCGCCGGGTTCCGCAATGCCGGAGGAGCCGGCGTTTCCCCTGCAGGCGGAGTTGGGCAAACCGAAATATTGGATTCATGGTTGCCTGACGCTCTTAACGCTGGCCGTCGGCTTGACGACCATCAGTGCTTTCGAAATACTGAAGAGCGCCATCGTCGTCATCCCGGTCCTTGTGGTGCTCCTCGCGTTGCTCTTGCGCCTCGTGCATTCGTTGTTCATCACCAGATACGTGCGCCTTATCCCGCTGGCCACACCGATGCTGGACATGACGCTGCCAGTGCGATTGGAATGCGCGTTTCGCCAGGCAATCCGCCTGACCGCCGTAGAGGTCTCCTTGACGGCCGTCGAGTGCGCGGTTCGGACGAACGAAGACGGTGAGACGAATTTCCGGCAGGCGCTCTATCAGCACAATGCCGCGTTGGAAGGTGAAAGCCCCGCGCGCGCCTTTACCTTCACCGCCGACCTGCCCATCCCGCGCAACGCTCCTCCTACCTTCGAAGGTCACCCGAATCGCATTTACTGGGAGATCGCCGTCCGCATTGCCATGCCCGGTTGGCTCCCCGCTATTCGGGAAACCTTTCCCATACGCGTGTTGCCGCGGCGCGCAAACGACACGGCGCTGCCGGCACAGACCCGGCAATTCCCGATCACGGCGCTCGAAGGTCTGCCGGGCACGGTGACGCTGGATTGCCCGGTAAGCGAGAACGGTACGCCCGTTGTGCCGATCGGCCGACCAATTCCCTTTATGTTGGAAATCACGCCTGACGCTTGCGTCACCAATCAGCGCATTCGCGTCGAACTGGTCTATCAGGTTACCGGCAGGGGTGACGCTGAATCCGATGCGCTAGCGTCAGTGATTGTGTTTCCCGAGGGGTGGACGCGCGGCGCGCGCACTGCCACCGGCACGCTGCTCCTGCCGCCGACGGCACCCGTCAGCTTCACCGACCAACGGATGAAGATACAGTGGGTGCTGCGCGTGCGCCATCAGGTGCTCTGGCATCGCGATTACATGCAGGATTTCCCTATCGCCGTGATCCCCGCCGACAGTGGCGTGGAATTCCCGCCTGAATCGGAACATAACGGTGGGCTGGCCATCTTCGCCGAAGCTGCCGCGTTCATCATGGGGCGGAAACCGAACGCGTGACCGCGCATCCTTGACAGCCCACGCCTCTCCCCCGCACAATGGAAGCCATGACGACTACGCCACATCGCCGCGTAGCCTGGGAGAGCCTGTCGCGTTTCCTGGTTGCCGGCGTACTGTTAGGGATGCTGCTGGGGAATGTCACGGAATCGTATGTCGCCGGGGCGCTGAAGGGCGCTTTTGCGCGTCTCACCGGGAAGGAACACTACTCAGCGGGGATGGCGGTGACGGTGGATGCGCGCGGCATCCCGTATACCGAATATACCGGCGGCGCGAAGCCGCGCAATCCGGTGACGGTGTGCATTAAAGCGGACGAATACTACGCGAAGGATGATCCGGCGGCGAAGGAGCGCTTCCTGAACTGCGCCGACTGGCTGGTGGAGCATGCTGTTGCTCACAAAGGCTACAGCCTGCTGGAGTATGATTTTCCGTACTCGCGATACGGCATGACCGCGCCGTGGCGTTCGGCGCTGGCGAACGGGATGGCGCTGACCGCGCTCACGCGCGCCCACGCCCGCACCGGCAGCCTGCGCTATCTCACCACAGCCCGCGCGCTGATGGCTGCCTTTCACGTGCCCGAGGATGAGGGCGGCTTCGCCGTCGCCATGCCGCAGGGCGTCTGGTACGAGGAGTATGCCGACGAGGGCGGCACGCGGCCGCGTGTGCTCAACGGCATGATCTTCGCCCTCTTCGGTCTGCATGATATCTACTCCTACCTCGGCGACCGGGACGCGAAGCGCCTCTTCGAGGACGGCGTGGCGGCGGTGAAAGCGGAACTGCCCCGTTACGACAACCGAGGTCATTCGTATTATGATCTCCTCGGCAACGATCCCGGCCCCTATCACGCCATCCATGTCGAGCAATTGGCGAAGCTCTACGCCCTCACCAACGAACCTGTCTTCAAACAGTACCACGACAGGTGGGCCGCCTACCGCGAACCTACTTACGTCACCCGCCTCCTCACCCGTCCCACGCCGTTGCGCGTCGCGGTGGCCGGCGTCAACGCCGCCGCCATCTGGCTGCTGATGCTGGGCCTCTGGGCGCTGCGCCGGCGGCGGTGATATTCACTCCGGCAGTTCCAGCGCTCGCAGCCGATGACAGCACGGAAAATACCAGGTATCACCTATCACCGCGCCGCCGCCGCAGGGGGCGTCCGCTTCCTCGGCAATCCACACCGGTTCCACCTCGACGCCGCCGATGCGCACGCGATACAATCCCCGCCAGGTGGCGCCGTATACATGGTCGCGATGACGGAAGAGGGTGCGGCAGCCCCAGAAGAGGGTGCCGTAGTCCGGGCCTTCCAGGCGGCGGATGCCCAGCACGGCGCGCGCGCGCAGATCGAAGAAGGCGACCGTCGGTTTCAGCTCGTTTTCCGCCAACAGCAGCACCGCGTACGCCAGCCCATCGCCCACCGCGCACAGGTCTTCCACGCTGGTGATGGGCAAACCCAGGTCACCCGTCCAGACCGCCGCATCGCGATGTGGGTCCCACAGCGCCAGCCCGGCGCGCGCGGCGCGGGGCTGGGCGCCGGTGCCGGCATCCACCGAGAAGCCAGCGAGTAGCAGATCGTCCTCTTCCAGATAGGTGAGTGAATAGCCGCTGCAGTCAGGAAAGACGTGCCGGTGGCTGCCGAAGGTCTCCGTCGCCGGGTCGTACCACGCCAGCGTGCCGCCCCACATGCCGTAGTCGGGAATGGACGCCACCCACACCTTGCCCGCCGGCCCGCAGATCACCGCCCGCGGGCGGTAGGCTACCTCGTCCATGCGCCCCAGCTCGCGCGGGTTGGCATCTGGGTCACTGCCGAAGCGGTAGGGTTTCGCCGGGTTGTAGACCGACAACCGCGCCGCCGGATAGCTGGCGATATAGAGCTTCCCATCCAGGTTGCCCATGGAATACGCTTCACCGCCGGAGGTGCTGCAGGCGCCCAGGTCCTCCAACCGTCCCGTCGCCGGATCATGCACGAAGAGATGCTCTGGGAGAATGCTGGAGCCGTAGACCAGCCCGTCCGGGCCGGTATGACAGAGGAAGATGGCCGTGCCCTCGCCTTCCCAGTTCACCGGCACCGTGCGTACCATGCCGTCTGGCTCGGTGATCTCCAGCGTGTGATATGCGAATTGCGCGGCATCGCTGAAGCGGAAAGTCGCGCCGTCGGGCAGCGTCCGCGCGGGGAGCGGTGGGGGAATCTCCGCAACCGGAATCGCTTCCAGCCCCTGCAGGCGGAAATTTCCGGCGTGGCTGCGGATGTAGAGCAGGCTGTCCTCCCCGGTGATCAACTCAACCTGCCCCTCGCCGCTTTGCACGTCAGCGACCGGGCCGATAGCGCGGTGTTCGCCGGTGGCGGGGTCGAGTGCCACCACGTGCGGCCGCGTCATCCGCACCATCCCCGCCACCGTGCCGTCGGCGCCGCAGCGGGGATAGAAATACATGTCCGTCTCGTCCATGCGTCCGTAGTTGGTGAAGACGCCGGTGGCAGGATCGTAGCGTGTCAGGTCGCACTTGCCGAAGCTGCCGATGTATAGGCTGCCGTCCGGGTGCTCGGCGATGCCGCAGGGGAAGCAAGCAGCGTCAGGATCGCCTTCATTGATGCGCCCCAGGCACGCTAGCGTATCCGTGCGCGGGTCAAAGTGGTAGAAGTGTCCGTGCTTCCAAACCCCGGCGAAAAGGCAGCGCCAGCGCGGGCTCCAGTGCGCGCATACCGCCTCATCATCGCCCTCATGC
>JAKIYB010000088.1:11212-11574 GCA_022708765.1 Armatimonadota bacterium
TGGCCGATGAACTTTTCGCAGGCGCCGGTAGCCGGGTCTATGCGCAGCACGAAAAACGGCGCTGCCATCTGTCCCATCGTTGCATACAGGCATGCACCGCCATCACGGTCTTCTCCCGCGAAGAGTTGCACATTGGTTGCGGACCGTACCGGGATCCCGATTTCGCGTATCGCCACTGATTGTTTCACGGAGACCTCCTCATCGCACAGTATGTTACTATACCACAGCCTTTGCGTCAGGGCGAAGCCGCCGATTGGGTGCGTGTTGAGACTTGTCCGGGGTGGAAGAGTTACGGTATACTGCATCTTCACGCATTGCAGGGGATGAAGAAGGAGCCTCGCATGACAACCGACACTTCGCAC
>JAKIYB010000089.1:0-3086 GCA_022708765.1 Armatimonadota bacterium
CAACCCCGCCATCGCTGCCAGCAGGCCGCGGCTCTTCGAAAAGGAGTATCCCTTCACCGCCGCGCGGAACCCTGCCGCGCTGGCCTGCGCGCCGAAGCCGGGGCCGGCCACGCTGGTGAACCTTTCGCCAGGTCCGGATGAAACCTTCCGCCTCATCATCACGCCGGTGGAGGTCTGCGATGACGGCACCCATCCCGACCTGAGAAACTGGATGCGCGGCTGGTTCCGTCCGCCGCTGCCTCCCGCCGCTTTCCTGGAAGCGTATTCGAACCTCGGCGGCACCCACCACTGCGCCCTCACCCTCGGCTACCATGTGGAGGGGATGCTCGCCTTCGCCCGCCAGGCGGGGATGGAAGGATGTGTGATCGCATGACCGATATCCCGCTCTCCCACGTATTCACCTACACCGATGTTGACCGCGCCTTCTGGTCGGAGCACCTGGAGGCGTGGATGCCCACGCGGGTGGTGGATGCGCACGTCCACTTTATGGATGACTTCTACCGCATCGAGACGATCACCGAGGAGATGCGGCGGCAATACTGGGTGAATGAACTGGTGGTGGCGCAGCCGGCGGAGACGCTGGCGCACTGCTACCGCAACGTCTATCCTGGCCGCGAGGTGACCTGCGTCGGCATGGGCTTTGCCGGGCTGGGGTGGGAGACGGAGGGCGGCAACGCTTATGTCGTCGAGCAGGCACAGCGATATGGCTGGCACGCGCTGGCGGTGGTGCGCCCTACCTGGGTGGCGGAGCAGGTGGCCTGGCTGCTCGATCAGCCAGGAGTCATCGGTGTGAAGCCTTATTATTCACTCATCGGCTGGGATCGCGACACCCGTGACCGCTACCTGGAAGCCAGTATTTTCGACTTTCTTCCTCATCATCAGCTCGAAGTGCTGGACGACCGCCGCGCATGGGTGACACTGCACGTGCCGAAAGCCGATCGCCTTGGGCATCCGGACAACATTCGCGAGATCAAAGAGATTCGCCGGCGCTATCCGCGCGTTATCCTCGTTATCGCTCATCTGGGCCGCAGCTACACGCTGCCGCATGCCGAGGAAGGCTTGCTGCCATTCGCGGATGAAGAAGGACTCTACTTCGACAACTCCGCCGTGCTCAATCCGGCGGTGCATGAGATGGCGCTGCGCATACTGGGCCCGTCGCGTATTCTCTACGGCACCGACAACCCCGTCTTCTACATGCGCGGTCGCCGGCAGTGGCATGGCCGCAGCTACGTCAACCGCACCAGCTATCCCTTCCACTTCAACAAAGAGCGCGAGTCGCCGGAGATCGAGGCGACCTATACCCTCTATATGTACGAGGCGCTGAAAGCGCTCAAAGACGCCTGCGTTGCTGTCAGCGTGGACCGCGCTGGCGTGGAGGCGATTCTTCACGATAATGCCGTGCGCCTGATTCGCCTGGCAAATACGCAGGAATAGGCGGAAGTGTCACGAAAAAGGAAGAAAACACCGGAAATTCATCTCGGAGGTAATCCCATGTCCAGCCTGCAAATCGGCATCTTTGCCGACAATCTGAAGCTGCCGTTGCGCGACGGCATCCGCAAGGCGGCGGAGCTTGGTGTCGCATCGTTTCAGATGTTCACCACCCACGGCGAAGTGCTGCCGGATAACATGGCGCCGGATGCCCGCGCGGAGTTCCGCCGCTTTTACGAAGACTGCGGGCTGCGCCTGTCCGCCACCTGCGCGGATTTCGGGCATGGCTTCGTGGATGCGGAACGCAACCGCGAGTTGGTGCCGATGCTTTACAGGCAGGTGGATCTGGCGGTGGACTTGGGTACGGCCATTATCACCACGCACATTGGCGTGGTGCCAGAGACGCCGGATGCCGTCTGGGAGACGCTGCGCGCGGCGCTTAACGACATCGGGCGTTATGCAGAGGAGCATGGGGTGCAGCTTGCCACCGAAACCGGCCCGGAGAGCGGTCCGGTGCTGCGCGCGCTGTTGGAGACGTTGGACACCAAAGGCGTGATGGTCAACTTCGATCCCGCGAACCTGACGATGGCCGGCTATAACCTCGACGAAGCGCTCGATGCTTTGCTGCCGTATATCGTGCATACGCACGCGAAAGACGGCTGGCGCGATCCCGGCAAGTGGCGCGAGGCGCCGCTGGGCGAGGGGGACGTGGATTGGCCGCACTATGTGGCTCGCTTGAAAGCCGCCGGCTACACCGGCGCCTACACCATCGAACGCGAAGTAGGTGACGACCCGATCGGTGACGTGGCGCGCGCTATCGCCTTCCTGCGCCAGTTTTAAGCGAACTGGCGGTGAGATTAATAACGGGGGCAGGCCATCAGGCTTGCCCCCGTTTCATTTCCCGTTATCGGCCGTGATTAGTGGTCGTGGCCGTCGCCTTCGTGGTGCTCGTGGCTGTGGGCGTCGCTGCCGAACATCGCGGCGCTGGGGCTCATGCCGTAGGTGTCACGATGCTTGGCTTCGGCTTCCTGCTGCTCTTTCAGCCACGCTTTGTCATACATGTGCTCCTTCAGGTCTTTGATATTGTTCGTTGCCGCTTCGTCCGTCGGGTCAACTTCCAGGCAATACTCGTACGTTTTGATGGCTTTTTTAAAGAGCTCGGGATCGCTTTTAATGATGCCGAGTTTCTTATAGATGTAGGCGAGGCGATGACCCTGGATGGAGGGCATCCACTTCTTCTCAAGTTCCTCGCTCTGCACCAGGCGGCCAGATCGAAAATCTTTTAACTCCTGCAGCGTGTAGGGCTTGAAACTCTTCGGCACATCGTAGACCGTGCCTTCCACGGTGATCTTCCCGGAGTTATTCACCACTGCTTCCAGGATTTCGCGAGCCTTCTCATATTCGCCCATGCGCTGCATGTAGAGCCAGGCCAGGTCGAAGTACGGGCGCGGCTTATCTTTATTCTCGAAGAGCGCGCGCAAGTAGACCTGTTCGCCGTCAGTCAGGTACTTGGCCTTCAGCACTACGTCATCGGTGTAGGTATGCAGGTTCCACGCCAGGTGCCAGCCGTAGACCGACCACGCTTCCAGGAAGGTGGGATTGAGGGTGACGCAGGACTCCATCGGCTGCACCATCTCGTAGGGCTTGCCGTCGTGGAA
>JAKIYB010000089.1:3120-11565 GCA_022708765.1 Armatimonadota bacterium
GCCGCCAAGCATGGCATAGATGGCGGGCGTGCCGGCGCCGCCTTTGAAGATGACATCAGTCATCGCCTGGCCTTCACGGACTGGCGGGCGCCACTTCCAGGTGTCGGGATTACAGGTATAATCATCCAGCGGCCAGCGGATGATGAAGACAGCGACCGCCAGCAGGATGAGTATGATAGTCGAGCGACGTCGGGCTTCCATTCGCGCGGCCCTCCTTTACAGCTCGCGATAATTGAAAATCAGCACGGCCAGCGCCAGCGCAATAATCAGATACAGCACTCCGACGCCCAACGGCACCAGCGCGGCATCGAATAACTCTCCTGGCGTTGACACCTTCAATTGCACGATGGCGTAACGAAGGTCCATCGCCTGGAAATTCGGAATGAGCTTCTGCACCACCTTGGTGATGGCGGAGGAGATTTCCGATTTCGTTCCATGCTCCGCCATATCCGCCAGGAACTGCGAGGAGTTCCCAAGGAACCAGATGATCATCGAGACGATGATGGTGCCGATCCACGACATGAAGGTGGAGAAGAAGACGATCAACCCGGACAGGATCACGAGTTGGGCGAAAATCATCACCACGCCGAACAACAGCTTCCAGTCGAAGCTATGCACCTTCAGGAAATAGACCAGAAAGAAGAGCACGGAGAGCATGCCCACCGTAATGCCGTTGATGCCGATAGCGCCGAAGAACTTGCCCAGCACGAACTGCCAGCGCTGCACGGGCTTCGACAGCACCGGGTAGACGGTGCGCTGATCTACTTCGCTGGGGATCATGGTGAAGCCGGTCAGGATGGCGATCATGGCGCCGAGAATGGCGATAATCGCCAGCCCGGCGTCCACGATGGTGGTCCGCACCGCGCCTGGCTCCAGCGAACTGGTGGAAGTGGCGCCGATGATCATCAGCGCGGCCAACACCAGCAGCACGTTCAGCACGACGCCGCGCAGCACGCCATTGATGGTGGTGCCGGCGATGAGGAAGATCGGACGAACTCTGAACATAACCTATCCCTCGAATGATGAACGATGACGAGCCGCGCCGGGCGCGGCCCGCGATGACCGTTATTTCTTCTTCTTGCCAGTGGATTTCTTGAGCGTATCCACCGTGCGGCGCAGGTCTTCCTCGCCGACGGCCTTGAGGAACTGTTCTTCCAGCGTGGGCTGCGGACGGGTGATTTCCACCAATTGGCCGCCCTGATCGCGCACCTGGCCCAGCGCGGCGTAGGTCTCGTCCAGGCTGTGGGCACGGATGATGACTACGTCGCCGTGTATGTCCGGCGCCAGCCCGGCGTCTTTCAGCGCGCCGATGGCTTCGCGGCTGAGTTCGGTGGCGACAAGCTGCCACACCTGGCTTTCCGGCACCAACTCGGAGACCGGACCGGCGGCGATGAGCTGGCCGCGATGGAGGATGGCTACGCGGTCGGCGACGGCTTCCACCTCGGAGAGCAGGTGCGAGCAGAGCAGCATCGTGCGGCCCTGGCGCTTCTGCTCGAGGATGAACTGGCGCACCTGCACCGTGCCGATGGGGTCAAGGCCGTTCGTCGGCTCGTCGAGGATGAGCAGTTCCGGCTCGTTGATCATCGCCTGGGCGATGCCGATGCGCTGGCGCATGCCGCGCGAATAGGCGCGGATGGGAAGGTCGGCGCCGCGCTCGTGCAGATCCACCATCTTTAACAGCGCCTCAGTGCGCTGTGCCAGCACGTCTTCCGGCACGTCGCAGAGCTTGCCATACAGGTGCAGCAGCTCGCGGCCGTTGAGGAATTCGTAGAAGTACGGCGCCTCGGGGAGGTAGCCGACCCGCGCCTGCGACGACGGATCACCCGCAGGCTTCCCGAAGAGCGACACTTCGCCGCTGGTCGGGAAAAGCAGGCCGAGGAGGATCTTCATCGTGGTGGTTTTGCCCGACCCGTTTGGCCCGACGATGGCGAAGGTTTCCCCTTTCTCAATCGTCAGGGAAAGATCGCTGACCGCGTGGATCTCTTTCCCCATCATCAGGCGGTAGGTCTTGCTGAGATTGCGGATCTCCACCACCGAAGCGGTCACGGGCGGGCTGACCGCCTGTTCCGTTGCCGTTGCACCCATGAGATGATGGCTCCTTTACGATAGTACGATGTATCAACAAAGACGGCAGCGCGAGGCTGCCGCATTCCCGCTGTAAGTCGGCTAAAGTATAAAGATGCGCTCTGTCAGTGTCAAGGAAGACAGTTGCCTTGCACCTGATGGCTCACTACTCGGCGTCGCGGGACACATCAAGGTCATCATGCTCTTACCCTCGCGCGGAGGTTGGTAAACCGGCGAGGAAGCGGCGCGGGATGGTTGATGTGGGATGCCCGATCAGCGATTACCGCCAATTTTTATGCATTTTCGCAAAAGGGGTAACGGTTTTGTATGGCACCTCGCTCGGTCCAAAAAGCTCTTTGACAAATGCATGGCGCTATGGTGGGGAACGCGGGCACTGAAGCACCCCCTGCGAGGCCATGCGGCCAAGCGTCTCTCGGCAGGGATGCAACGGTTCGAGCAGGCCAACCGGGTACCGAGCAGAGCGCAATTCAAATATCAAAGAGCTTCAGCGTCCTTGCTCTCGTATACACCCTCCATTCAGGGGGGGTAGGGGACGAAAGACGGTAGAAGTATTTATTGCGGCACCTCGAACGGACGGTAGTGGATTTTCATACGAATCGGGATGACGCGGGCGTCACCCAGTTGGATTAAAAATCATGTGGGGTGTCTCTCGCATGGACTCACAGCTCAGGCCCGCGAGGACCAGGAAGCGAGAGCGCGGAGTACAACTCTGTGGTCCCGGCAGGGGCTGGCTGTCGGCATATCTGCAATTCTCAATATAACCCCCACCGGCGTTCCAGGAAGCCGTCGCGCACGGTTTCCCAGTCGTCCAGCACTTCGCGGACGATGCGGGCGATGGGGTCGCGCAGGGCGGCGTCCGCCAGGTCGCTATCTACGCGAATGGCAACAGACTGCGGTTCGGTGATGGGGGAGCCAATGCGGGAGAGCATGGCGCAGGCGGCGGCGCGAATTTCCGGAATTTCAGCCCGCGTACGGTCCACGATGCGCCGGGCGAAGACCTGATAGACTTTGCCGACGTGCGAGACGGGATTCTTGCCGGCGGCGGCTTCCAGCGTCATCGGGCGCATGGGAGTGATGAGGCCGTTGGCGCGGTTACCGCGACCTACTTCGCCGTCGTCGCCCGCCTCCGCGCTGGTGCCGGTTGCGGTCAGGTAAACGCAGCCTTCGTCCACCAGGTCGGCGGTGTTGATGGCCACATGGATCTCGCGCCGGGTAAATTCCGCCGCCCACTCGCCGCAAAGACGCGTGAGCGCGTGCTTCACGTCCAGATAGGTGTCCATGTCCGGCGTATTTCGCGCGACAAAGGCGACGGAGAGGGTGAGATGGATCGCCTCGCCCTCGCGCACGCCCATGACTTTGATGTCCTCGCCGATCTGCGGGTAGCGTCCTTTCAGCGCCGGAGTGTTTAATTCGTGCTCCAGCCGCAGCACGATCTGTTCCAACTCGCTCAACGGGCTATACGCCACCGCGAAGGAGGTATCGTTCGCCAGCGGCGCCCCGGAGCGGCGAAAGAGCGCCACCAGGTCCGGGCTACTCGGTTTGATACGGTAGTCGAGGATGATGTCACCCGGCAGGCGCAGATGGGGCAGCGTCTCGCGCAGCCACGTCTCAGTGTGGCGCAGCGCCAGCGGACCGACGGGAACATGCTGGCCGTCGGCGATGCCGGTGGCGCGGCCGGAGAGCAGCAGATATATCGGCTCCAGCACCTCGCCATGGCCGAACGCGGCGTGTGCTCGCCCGCCTACCAGCAGCACCTTGTCGGTATTGTGGTGCAGAATCGCGCCGAAATGCTCGCGGTAGTAGCGGCTAAGGACGATGGACACCTCTTCCGCCGCGCGGTCGCACAGCGTATCGGGATGCCCGATGCCTTTGCGCTCGACCAACTCGACGGGGCGCAGGACGGGATCCAACTCATGGTCGCGGGTGATGGTGAGCATACAGTCATCCTTTCGTGGCGGCGCAGGCCAATGCGACCTCAGCGCAGGTGATGCCGTAGTGCGACGCCTTCCACACCACGCTTTCGTCGCGCAGCACCAGCACCTGCGGCGACTGGTGCGGCACACCAGTCACCTCGGCGACGCGCAGCGACAGCGGGCGCTGCTCCACCACCAGCACCTGCCGGCAGAGCACGTCCGGATGCTCCGCCGCGAAACGCGACATCTCCCGTTCCGCTACCGCCGAAATCGGGCAGCGGGTGGAATGCTTAAAAATCACCACCGGCTGGCGGTGGCTATCGGCAAGCAGGCCGAGGAATTCCTCGCCATTGGCGCACGGTTCAAGTGACATCGGAGATCCTTTCAATGGGCAGCATGACGGAATCCAACAGCGTTGCCGCCTCCGCATCCATCAACCAGCACAGCGCGCCGTCCACGAGGCGCACGCGCTGAGCGGGCAGGTGACCGTCGTCCGATAGCACCTCACGCAGGATGGCGGCTTTTTGCGGTCCGGTGACGAGGATGGCCACTTCAGCGGCATGGTTGATAACGGGGAGGGTCAGGGTGAGGCGCCACCTGTCCAGTTGCGGCACGTGATTGGCGGCAACCCAGCGTGTGGTCTCCTCCAGTGCCGCCGTGTCGGGGAAGAGGGAGGCGACGTGGCCATCCTTGCCCATGCCCAACAGCAACAAATCGAAACGCGGCCACGCCGCGCCGGGGAAACAGCGCCGCACCTCTGCTTCGTAGGCGTCCGCGGCGACATGCGGGTTCAGTTCTCCTTGCATGCGATGGATATTCTCCGCCGGCAGCGGCACGCGTGACAGCAGCGCGTCTTTCGCCATACGGTAGTTACTGTCGGGCGAGTTCGGCGGTACGCAGCGCTCATCGCCCCAGAAGACGTGGATGCGCGGCCAATCGAGCGAAGCGGGGAGCGCGGCATAGAGCGCGCGCGGCGTGCCACCCCCGGCGAGGACGAGGGTAAAGCGCCCCCGCGCGGCGATGGCTTTCTCCGCGCGGTCGGCGATGCGACGCGCGCCCGCCGCGATGAGAGTATCGTTATCCGGACAGATGGCAAGCGTCGTGGTCATTGTTCTTTCATGCAGCTGCAGCCCAGCCGCCAATGCGCGCGCAGCGATGCCAGCAGCTTCTCCGCGCCGTCGGGGCCCCAGCTTCCGCGTTCGTAGATCTCCAGCGGCGGCGCCTGCGGCGTCGCCCAGCCTTCGATGATAGGATCAATCAGTCTCCAGGTGATCTCGATCTGGTCTTCGCGCGGGAAGAGGGATTGGTCACCCAGCATGACGTCAAGTAGCAAGCGTTCATACGCTTCCGGCAGCCCATTCTCGCCAAAATACGTGCGATAATGGAATTCCATGTCTACCGCGCGCATCTGCTGGGCCTGGTCGGGTGTTTTAACTTCGAAACGCAGATGAATCCCTTCGTCGGGCTGGATGCACAGGGAGATCATATTCGGCGCCGTCTCGTGTCCATTGAAAATCATATGCGGCGGGCGCTGAAATTCCACGACAATTTCGCTTGACGGACAGCCTAAGGCTTTGCCTGAGCGCAGGAAAAAGGGGACGCCCTGCCAGCGCCAGTTGGCGATGCGCAATGCCAGCGCGGCGTAGGTGGCGGTCTGTGAATCGGACGCGACCCCTTTCGCATCGCGATAGCCGCGGTATTGCCCGCGCACCGTTTCCGACAGCGCGACGGGCTGGATGGCGCTCAGCACCTTGGCCTTCTCGTTGCGAATAGCAGTGGCGTCAAAGGAGGCGGGCGGTTCCATCGCGACTAGCGTGAGCAGTTGCAGCAGGTGATTCTGGAACATATCGCGCAGAATCCCCGTCTGGTCGTAATACGGTCCCCGGCGCCCGATGTCGAGAGTCTCCAGCGAGGAAATTTGCACATTGGCGACGTAATTGCGGTTCCAGATCGGCTCGAAGATGGTGTTGGCAAAGCGGAAGAAGAGGATATTTTGCGCCGTTTCTTTGCCCAGGTAATGATCCATGCGGTAGATTTGCTCTTCGGAAAAGACATCGTGCAGCGCGCGGGTAAGGTCGCGCGCCGAATTCAGGTCCGTGCCGTAGGGTTTCTCAATCACGATGCGCCGCCAGCCCTCGCGCTGATCGGCCAGCCCGGAATCGCCCAGGTGCCCCGCCAACACGGGAAAAAGCCGCGGGGCGACCGCGGCGTAGTAAATGCGGTTCGCCGGCCCACCTTCAATCTCGTGAAGGAAGTCCCGCAGCTTGCCGTAATCCTCCGGGGTCTGCGTATCGCCCGGCGAGTACCAGAGGCGGGGGGCGAAGGCTTGTCAGGCGTCCGCATCGAAGGCTTTCGGCGCCAGCTTCTCCATGCCGTCGCGCAGGTGGTCGCGGAAGGCATCATGGCTGTATGCCGTGCGGGAAAAGCCGACGATATTCACGCAGCACTCCGGCAGCCGCCCCTTGCGGAAGAGGCTGAAGAGCGCCGGGATGAGTTTGCGTTCGGTGAGATCGCCGGACGCGCCGAAAATGACGAAGGTGATTTTTTGCGCTTGCGCGGGCATGGTCACTCCTCACGTTTCACGGCATGCCCGCCGAACTGCTCGCGCATCACCGCCAGCAGTTTATCGGCGAACGGCGAGTCGTCCTGCGAGCGGAAGCGCATCGCCAGCGACAGCGCGATGACCGGCAACGGCACCCCCTGCTCGACCGATTCCAGCACCGTCCAGCGGCCCTCGCCGGAATCAGGCACATACGGGGCGATGCCCTCCAGCGACGAGTTCTCCGCCAGCGCGCGGGCGGTAAGGTCGAGCAGCCAGGAGCGCACCACGCTGCCGTGGCGCCAGATTTCGGCAATCTGGCGCAGGTCCAGGTGAAAATCCGTCTTGCTACCCATCAGCGCGAAGCCTTCGGCGAAGGCCTGCATCATGCCGTATTCAATGCCGTTATGCACCATCTTGGTGAAGTGGCCGGCGCCGTGCGGGCCGACGTGCCCCCAGCCCTTGTCGGGCGCGGGCGCCAGCGTCTCGAAGATCGGGCGCAGATATTCCACGGTGTCCGTTTCACCACCGATCATCAGGCTGTAGCCTTCAGTCAGGCCCCAGATACCGCCGCTGGTGCCCACGTCCACGAATTTGAAGCCCTGCTGCACCAGGCGGTCGCCGCGGCGCACGGTATCCTTGTAGTAGCTGTTGCCCCCGTCAATGATGATATCGCCGGGTTCAAGAAATTCTGTGAGGGCGGTGATGAACTGTTCCGTCACGTCACCCGCGGGCAGCATCGTCCAGCAGATGCGCGGGGATGACAGTTTTGCCGCCACCTCGCGCAGGGTCGGGGCCGGATCCGCGCCTTCCGCCGCCGCGCGCTCCAGCGGTGCGGGGCTGCGGTTGAACGCCACCAGTTCATGCCCACCCTGTATCAGGCGGGAGAGCATGTTGAATCCCATTCGCCCAAGGCCAAGAATCGCTAATTGCATGAAACACTCTCCTCTCCAGCCTTATTGTATGCGAAGGCGCAGGGTTGCGGCTAGACCTGCCTGCGTGTGTTTACCGCCGAAGATGGCGCACGCCGCGCTCATCCGCAATGACGATATCCGTCACCAGCGCGATGAACAGACCGTGTTCGAGGATACCCGCACGGGCATCCAGGCGCGCGGCGAGCGCGGCAGGGTCGGCGATGGGGCCGAAGTCGCAGTCGAGGATGAGGTTGCCCTGGTCGGAGAGGAAAGGTTCGCCGTGATCGTCCTGGCGCAGATGTATTGATGCCCCAAGGTGTTCGAGGAAGCGCGCCTGCGCGCCCCAACCGAACGTAGCCACCTCCACCGGCACAGCGTGACGGGTGCCCAATGCCGGAGAGAGTTTGCTGTCGTCCACGACAATGATTTCCCGCCGGCTGGCCTGCGCGACGATCTTCTCACGCAGCAGCGCGCCGCCGCCGCCTTTGATGACGGTGAAGGAATCCAGCGCCACTTCATCCGCACCATCAATGGTCAGGTCAATGATGGCATTCTCTTCAAGCGAAGTGAGTGGGATACCCAGCGCGTGGGCTTCCGACTCGACCGTCGTGGAGCAGGGGATGCCGGTGATGCCCGTCAACGCCCCCGCGCGCAGCAGCGCGGCGAGTTCGCGCACGGCGAAGATGGCGGTGGAGCCATGCCCCAGCCCCACCACCATGCCGGACCGCACCATGCCGACGGCGAATTCGGCGGCCTGTTGTTTGAGCGATAACAGATCCATGAACTCATCCTGTTCCTGGAGGTCTTGCCCTCCAGGATTATTGCGCCACCCGTTTCAACACATCCTGTGCCACTTCGGTAATATGCTCGGGGGTGAAGCCGAAATGCGCCAGCACGTCATCGGCGGGGGCGCTGGCGCCGAAGTGGGGAACGCAGATAACGGCGCCGTCGGGGCCGGCGTAGCGCTCCCAACCCAGCGCGATGCCGGCTTCCA